>NZ_JAVEPN010000003.1:0-173841 GCF_034008105.1 Trichlorobacter sp. | reverse complement strand
TTGGCCGGCACCGCCACCAAGGCTCCGCTTCCGTCAGCGGCAATTCGGATGCTCTGCTCAATCAACGCGGGGCTGATGAAGGGGCGGACACCATCGTGGATCAGGACGACGTCGCTATCCTGCGCCAGCCCCTGTAGCGCTTGCAGCCCGTTCATGACCGAGTGTTGGCGTTCGGCGCCACCCGCTACGATGGACAGGACTTTGGTAAGGCCGTAGCGTTCAACCACTTCGTTGCGGCAAAACGGGATCTCGTCCTGGGGCGTGATGAGTATGATACCGGTAATCAGGTCGCAGCGTTGAAAGACTGCCAGCGTATGGGCCAGGATCGGTTTGCCGTCCAAAAGCAGGTACTGCTTGTTGATGGCGGCTCCCATCCGTTTGCCCATGCCGGCGGCTGGGATGACGGCAAAGGCACGTGGCAGGGACATGGCTAGCGCTCCAGGACCTGCATAAGGGCTGTAGCCAGGAGCGGCAGATCCTCGTCGCGCAACGTACGTACATCCAGCATAAAACGATCGCGCTGGATGCGTCCCACCACGGGCGGCGTGGTTGCGCGCAGGGCCTGTTCCAGGCCGTTGGCGGTCAGGCCGGGAAGTGTCACCTCGATCAGCCGGGTGGGGAGTTGCAGCAGGGGAAATGAGCCGCCGCCCGGGCTTGAGGTGCCGCTGGCGGCCTGCAGGCTGATGGAGGACGGCAGCATGCGGCGCAGCCGGCGCTGCATGCTGCGCAGCCGGTTGTCCAGCTCCTGCTGGGAGACGGTCAGCATCTGCAGTGTTGGTATCGCTGCCATGGCCTGTCGTTCATCGCGGTAGAGGCGCAGGGTGGCCTCCAGCGAGGCCAGGGTCAGCTTGTCGATCCGCAGGGCCCGCAGCAGCTGATGACGTTTAAGTGTGTCGATGATATCCCGCCTACCGACCAGCAGTCCCGCCTGTGGGCCGCCCAGCAGCTTGTCGCCGCTGAAGGTCACCAGATCGGCCCCTGCCGCAAGATGTTCCTGCACCGTGGCCTCGCCGGGAATGCCGAAGCGGGACAGGTCGATCAGGCTGCCGCTGCCGGCGTCAACCATGGTGGGCAGGCCGGTCTGCTGGCCGATCTGTACCATGGTGGCGGTATCGACCTCAGCGGTGAAACCGACCACGGCAAAGTTGCTGGTATGCACCTTCAACAACAGGGCGGTCTGCTCGGTGATGGCGTTACGATAGTCTTTGGGGTGGGTGCGGTTGGTGGTGCCGACCTCCACCAGGCTGGCTCCGCTTTGGCGCATGACGTCAGGAATACGGAACGAACCGCCGATCTCCACCAGCTCACCGCGGGAGACAATCACCTCGCGGCCGCAGGCCAGCCCGGAAAGGGCCAACAACACGGCAGCGGCGTTGTTGTTCACCACCAGGGCTGCCTCGGCGCCGGTCAATGCGCAGAGCAACTGCTCCACATGCTCGTAGCGCTCGCCACGTTCACCAGTCTGCAGGTCAAATTCCAGGTTGCTGTAACCCCAGGCGGTCTCCAACAGGGCCGTTTCAGCGGCCTTTGGCAGGGGAGAACGGCCCAGGTTGGTGTGGATCACGATGCCGCTGCCGTTAATTACCCGACGTAGTGAAGGTTTTTGAGCGCGAGTGACCTGTTGGGCAATCAGTTCGGTTATCCGTTGAGGGGTAAGGTCGGGTTGCGAGCCTGCGCTGATCTGTTGGCGTACCTGCTCCAGCACCGTTCGCACGGCTTCACGCAGTTCATTACGGCTGGTTGCTGACGCCAATGCGGCAACGGCGGGCCAGCCCAGCACCTTGTCCATCTTTGGGATCAGGCGGCGTATGTCGCTGGCGGTTGTGCCACTCATTCAGGCTCCAGGCGATTACAGATCGAGCTGCATGGTCGCAAGGCTGCCGGTGCCATCAACCAGTACCTTACCGCCATATTCGGCGTTGGTTCTGACCAAGGCCTCGGCCGATTCACAGTCCCGTTTTCTGAACGCTTCAATGATCTTGGTGTGCTCCTGCACGGAGATGGTCATCCGTCCCGGCACCGATAGCGACATCAGGCGCAGGCGTTGGAAGCGGGTCACCAGGCCGGTGATCATATCACGAAGTTTGTCATTGTCGGAAGCCTTGATGAACAGGTCATGAAAATCGTTGTGTACCTTGAAAAACTGCTTCACGTCGCCATGATCAGCCATCACGCGGAGCCGCTCATTGATCGCCTCAAGCCGGACGATATCGCGGTCAGTCAGATTTTTACAGGCCCGGCGGGCCGCATAGCCCTCCAGAATGCTCTTGATAGCGTAGAACTCTTCCACATCTTTTGAGGAAAAGGCGCTGACCACGGCACCCTTGCGGGGAATCACCGTCAGATAGCCTTCAGACTCAAGTTGCCGAAAGGCCTCGCGGATCGGTGTGCGGCTGATGCCGTAGCGTTCAGCCAACTCTGGTTCCGATACTCTGCTGCCGGCAGTCATGGTGCCTGAAATAATCGCGTCCCTGATGTTTTCCAGGATTTTCTCCCGCAGGGTGAGATGCTTTTCCTTGGTTTGCTTGGTCATGGTAGGCCTACTCCGATAAAGGTCGGCACATTGTATACAGTATGCAAATTTTGTCAATGGTTTCAGGCCGATTGACGGCTGGTTGCATCACTGCCCCCATCCGTTCCTGAGCCGGCAACGGTCCGATCGGACTTGAATTTTGGTAGCGCAGGTAGTAGGTTGCGGCAGAGTACCGCGAAA
The DNA here is from genome assembly GCF_034008105.1 of Trichlorobacter sp. Lineage (NCBI taxonomy): Bacteria > Pseudomonadati > Thermodesulfobacteriota > Desulfuromonadia > Geobacterales > Geobacteraceae > Trichlorobacter > Trichlorobacter sp. The sequence goes on along the minus strand of NZ_JAVEPN010000003.1, from coordinate 171,128 downwards.
GAGAGGAAGTTCATGCCCAGTCTGCTCTGTGCCCATGTCCCGTGGCCTCGCCTGGCGGAACACCGTGACTATCTGTTGGAGCAACGGATCAACCCTGAGTTGTACCTGCCGTCCGATGCCCTGGATTCGCTGGATGGTGAGCTGGTGCGCAGTTTTGCCGCTGAACTGGTTGCCCATGGTCTGAAGTGTACCATTCACGCCACCTTTATGGATTTGAATCCAGGTTCGGTAGACCGAGCCGTGCGCGAGACCACCCGACAGCGGGTGGAGCAGACTCTGGCAGTTGCAGCGGTGCTGCGGCCGCAGGTGATCGTGTTTCACCCTGGCTACAGCCGCCTGACCTATGGTTCGTCCGTTGAGACCTGGGTTGCCAACAGTGTTGCCTTCTGGCAGGAACAACTGCCCCGTGCACGTGAAATAGGTTGCAAGATTGCGTTGGAGAATATTTTTGAAGAGGAACCATCCACCCTGCGGCAGGTGCTGGACCGGATCAATGACCCTCTGGTGGGACACTGTTTCGATTCCGGCCACTTCAACATGTTCGCTACCGTCAGCCTGCAGGAGTGGTTTGCGGCGCTGGGTGATCGGATCGTCGAGAGTCACCTGCATGACAACCACGGTCAGGCCGACGAACATCTGCCGGTGGGTGAGGGGCAAATCGACTTTGAGCTGGTTACCTCGTTGCTCAAGCAGTACGCGCCCGATGCGGTCTGGACACTGGAGGCCCACAGCCGTGAGCGTCTGGAACGAGCCATAAAAAATATCCAGCAGTATCTTTAGGACGTGTTATGTCAGATAAAATCCTGGTAACCGGCGGCTGTGGTTATATCGGCAGTCATGTGGTACGGCAGCTCTCCGAGGCAGGCCATCAGGTGGTGGTCTACGATAACCTCTCCACCGGTTTTCGCGATGCCTTGGTTAACGGTGAGGAGTTGATCCAGGCTGATCTGGCCGACCACGACAGCCTGCAGGAAGTCTTCCGTCAGCATCGCTTCTCTACCGTGCTGCACTTTGCCGCCGCCATCGTGGCGCCGGAGTCGGTTCTGCAGCCGCTCAAGTACTACGGCAACAACAGCCGCAACACCTTGGCGCTCCTGGAGGCCTGTGTCCGTTTCGGGGTGCAGCGTTTCATCTTTTCCAGTACCGCCGCCGTGTATGGTTTACCCGCAGGGGGCAGCGCCTCGGAGGAGTCGCCCCAAGCGCCGATCAACCCCTATGGCAGCTCCAAGCTGATCAGTGAATGGATGCTGCGGGACGTGGCCGCAGCCCATGATCTGCAGTACGTGGCCCTGCGTTATTTCAATGTGGCTGGGGCCGACCCGCAAGCCCGCATGGGGCAACGCACCCCTGAGGCCACCCACCTGATCAAGGTGGCCTGCCAGGCAGCCTTGGGACAGCGCAGCCAGGTCGCCATCTACGGCACCGATTATCCGACGCCGGATGGCACCGGCATCCGTGATTATATCCATATCGAGGATCTGGCCGCAGCCCATCTCTCAGCCTTGCAGTATCTGCGGGAAGGCGGCGCCTCCACGGCCATGAACGTCGGCTATGGCCGGGGCAGCAGTGTGCGGGAGGTGCTGGCCATGGTTAAAGAGGTCAGCGGTGTTGATTTCAGGGTGGTTGAGGAGGGACGGCGTCCCGGTGATCCGGCCTGCCTGATCGCCCAGGCTGAGAAGATCGGTCGTCTGACCGGCTGGCAGCCGCGCTATACTGAGTTGCAGCAGATTGTAGCAGATGCCTGGCGTTGGGAGTCGTCCCTGGCCGCATCCAAGCGCTGAGTTCGTTGGCTTCGTCGTCGGTTCCTCGACGTACTGAGCAAGTACGCCTACGTCGCCTCCTCCTTGCCGCCTGCTCATTATCTTACATGCGGCCGGGACGTTTCGCCGGAGAGATTTGGTATGGATCTGATTGTCAGCCACGTCAATGCCGATTTCGACTGCCTGGGTTCCTTGGCAGCGGCTGGTCGGCTGTACCCTGACGCCCTGCTCTGCTTCCCCGGCTCCCAGGAAAAAAACCTGCGGGAGTTCAGTGCCCGTCATGCCGATCTGATTCCTCCCCTTGTCCGTCCCAAGGACCTGGACCTCTCCCGGATTTCCCGTCTGATCATCGTTGACTGCCAACAGGCCTCCCGTATCGGTCCCTTTGCCGAGTTAATCGGCCACCCTGGCCTGGAGGTACACTGTTATGATCATCACCCGTCGACCCCTGACAGCGTAGTCTATTCCGCTGGCGTGGTGCGTCCCTGTGGTGCCACCGCCACTATTCTGGTCGCCCTGCTTAAGGAGCGTGGCATCGAACCAACTCCGGCTGAGGCGACGCTGCTGTTGCTGGGCATTCATGAGGACACCGGTCGCTTGTTGTTCCCCACCACCACACCGGAGGACTACCGGGCGGTGGCCTGGCTGCTGGAGCGCGGTGCCCGGCTGCATCTGGCCGACGAGATACTCTCCCCTGAGCTGACCACCGAGCAGGTCAAGCTGCTGCATGATCTGCTGGATTCACTCAAGACCAGTGAGGTGGCCGGCGTGCGGTTGTCGGTGGCTCATGCCAGCCGTCCCTGGTACGTGGGGGATATTGCCGGACTAGCCCACATGATGCGGGATATGGAGAACCTGGATGTGCTGCTGCTGGCGGTGGCCATGGCCGATCGGGTCCACCTGGTGGCCCGTAGCCGTGTACCGGAAGTGGATGTGGGCGAACTGCTGCGCGGGTTCGGTGGCGGCGGCCATGCCTCGGCTGCTTCGGCTACGGTAAAAGGAGAAGCACTGCAATCGGTGCTGGAACGCTTGGATCGCAGTCTGCTGCTGGCAGTGCGCCCGCGACGAACCGTGGGACAGATTATGTCGTCACCAGTACAGACCATGGAAGCTGTCGCCACAGTACAGGAGGCCCGTGATCTGCTGGTGCGCTACAACTATAGCGCTATGCCGGTGGTGCAGCAGGGACAGGTGCTGGGGATCATCACCCGCAAGCTGGCTGAGAAGACGGTTTATCATGGCCTGGGTGACCGGCCGGTGACTGAGGTGATGCATACCGCCATCCTGCGTGCCACGCCGGAAACTCCGTTGAATGCCCTGATGGATCATATGGTGGGAGGCGACCGCCGTTTTGTGCCGGTCTTTGAGCATGACCAGCTGGTGGGGGTGGTCACCCGTACCGATCTGCTGCGGCACCTGCATGGCAGCAGTGGAGAGGGGGATACGCTCTACGATCTGGACCAGTTGTCGCCAGAACCGAAAGAACGAGACATCGCAACCTTGCTGCCCCACCGCCTGCCGGCTGAGGTCATGCAACTGCTGGCATTGGTAGGTCAGGCCGGTGATGAACTGGAGCTGGCGGTGTATGCCGTGGGCGGCTTTGTGCGGGACCTGTTGCTGGCGGCCCCCAATCTGGATATTGATATCACGGTTGAAGGGGACGGTATCTTCTTTGCCGAGACCTTGGGCAACCGGTACGGCTGCCGGGTGCGCCCCCATGAAGCCTTTGGCACGGCGGTGCTGGTCTTTCCCGATGGTCGCAAGCTGGATGTGGCCAGCACTCGCCTGGAATACTACGAATCACCCGGTGTATTGCCCACGGTGGAGCGGGCCTCACTGCGCCATGATCTGTACCGGCGCGATTTCACCATCAACACCCTGGCCTTGAGTCTCAACCATGGACGGTTTGGCCGGCTGGTTGACTTCTTCAACGGTCAGAAGGACCTGCAGGATCGCCAGATCCGGGTGTTGCATAATCTGTCCTTTGTCGAAGATCCCACGCGGGCCTTCCGGGCGGTCCGCTTTGAACAACGTCTGGGATTTCAGCTGGACCCCCACACTGAGGGGCTGCTGCGTTCAGCCGTGCGGGCCGGTCTGGTGGAGCGAGTAGGCGGTAAACGGTTGTTGGGCGAGCTGATCCATATCTTCAAGGAGCAAGAGCCGGCTCCGGCGGTGGCCCGCATGGCGCAGTTGGGGCTGCTGACCTGCATCCATCCTGCGTTGCGCTTCGGCCCCGACAGTGAACGGATGTTCGCAGAGCTGGAGCGCGTGCTGGCCTGGTACCAGCTGTTGTATCTCGATCAGCCGATTGAGCCGTGGGCGGTCTGGCTGCTGGCCCTGACCGATAGGCTGGACTCGCCCCGTTATCTGGAGACCTGTCAGCGGCTGGCCATGCCGGCACGGCTGATGGAGCGGTTGTTTGGCCACCGCCACCGTGCCCTGCGACGGTTGCAGACCATGCGTCAGGCGGTGACCCGCGGACAGCAGGTGGCCAACAGTCAGTTGTACAGCTGGCTGCATGGCGTGCCGCTGGAGTTGCTCTTGTACGGGCTGGCTCGCAGCGGCCGTGAAGAGCTGCGGCGACTGGTCTCGCTGTATCTCACCCGTCTCTGCACCGTCAAGATACAGCTGACCGGTACCGAGCTGCAGGCCATGGGGGTGCCTCGCGGTCCTGCTATCCGTAAGCTGAAGGAACGTCTGCTGGCAGCCCGGCTGGATGGCGAGGTGGCCTCCAGGGATGAAGAGCTGGCGCTGGCGCAGCGGTTGATTGCGGGAAAGGCTGGCTGATGGTTGTCGGTCGTTTTGCCCCGTCGCCCACCGGCCCGTTGCACATCGGCTCGCTGGTGGCAGCCGTTGGCAGCTGGCTGATGGCCAAACGTAGTGGTGGCCGTTGGTTGCTGCGGATTGACGACCTGGACCGTGATCGCTGTCGTCAGGCGTTTGAGGACGATATTCTGCGGACGCTGGAACGGTTTGGATTGCTGTGGGACGGCGCCATCGGTCGGCAAAGCGCCAACAACGATCAGTATGCTGCGGTCTTTGAGCAGCTGCGGCAGTTGGGCGCCGTGTATCCTTGCAGCTGCTCACGGGCCGAGATCGCCCGCTCCGGTTCGGCACCCCACCCTGGTGAGGAGATTCCCTATCCAGGCAGCTGTCGCGGCGGCTTGCCTGCCGGACGGCAACCACGGGCCTGGCGGTTACGGACCGAAGGCGTGACGATGGTGTTCGACGATCTGCGTCACGGGCCAGTTACCCATGATTTTACACACAGCGGTGATTTTGTGGTCAAGCGGGCGGAGGGGTTCTTTGCCTACCAACTGGCGGTGGTGGTGGATGACCGTCTGAGCGGCATCAACCAGGTGGTGCGGGGGGATGACCTGCTGGATTCAACGCCGCGCCAGGTGCTGTTGCACCAGTTGCTGGGCTGGTCACTGCCCCAGTATTGTCATCTACCATTGGTGACCGGACCCGATGGCGCCAAACTCAGCAAGCGGGATAACACGGTCTCGTTGGCCGACGGACGGGTGGTGGGCCATGAGGCGCAACTCTTGGTCAAGGCGCTTGATTTTCTGGGGGTCTGCGTGCCGGTTGAACTGCAGGGGGTCTCTTGTACAGAACTACTTGAATGGGGGCGATTACACTTTCAGGCTGTCACGAGTAATTCCGGGCTGTAATCAAGGCAATCCTTATCTGCATTATGCGTATGGCGTACTCTACGGTAAAGGGAGTGTTCTCTTGAAGGCAAAGTCTATACCGCTTTACTCCTATATATTCAGGCATCGTTTTAGGTGACGCGCCTCATCAGTAATGCGTCCACCACGTAATACGCCTTTGATGCACCATGTATCAACGGGTTTCGTTTTTTTACTGTTCAGCAGATTCTGGTTGGCCTTCAGGCCATACTGGATAATATTGGTCTCAAGTTCATCAATGACATCGCTGCGTATTTTTTTACTGGAGGGATAGTAGATGAAAAACAGTACCAGCGTGCCCTTGTCGCCGTTATGAAACAATTCATTTATGGCACCGATATTTCTGCTGTTAAACACCTCGGCCTCGAATGATTTTTCAGTTTTACCAATATAGAGCGGCACATAGCCTCTTGCTGCTTTTCTGGCGTAGACATAGACTCCAATCCCGGCAGCCTGCTGATTTTCAGCCCAAAATGCCTTCATTACTTCTGAATCCTTGTTGATCAGCCGGACTTCAGACACCTGATGTTTGTAGACCGGCACATTAAACGGCCCTGCCACACTAAATTCAATCATTATTTGGCTCCTTTGCATTGAATAAAAACTCTGACAAGCTCCCTAAAACAACCTCATAACGGCCTGAGCAGACTGGCTTGCCATACTCAGGCTGGTGATCCCCAAATTCTGTTGTGTCTGCAGCATCAGCATATTTGCCCCTTCTTCATTCATGTCCGCCAGGGTCAGATTATCGGAACCTGTCTGCAGCGTGGCAACCATCTGGTCGGTAAACTCTTTACGTACTGTGATTACACTGAGAGTTGAAGACATGGTAGCGGACTTGGTGCGCAGCGTGTTCATGGCAGTTTCGAGTTGTTTTTCTGATATTGCTATGCCAGCGGCAGAAGCCCATGAAATATCTGGTGGCATAACTGTTGACTGCGATGCCAATTCTCCATAGGTATCATCTCCCCAAGCCACCGTTGTACCATCATTTTTCAAGGCAAGCGATATTCCTGCCCCTGCAGTAATGCCAACTATACCGGACTGTGCTTCTGCCGGAACAACTGACTCACCGTTAAAATCAGATCCCCATGCGATAACACTGCCGTCACTTTTCAGTGCCAACGCATGGTAATAACCGGCAGAAATGGCCACCACTCCAGATTGAGCCGATGTCGGAACATCCTGGGCACCGGCAAAATTCCACCCCCATGTAACTACCGTTCCGTCATCCTTTAGGGCCATTGAATAGGTTGAACCTGCGCTTATGGCAACCACGCCTGATTGTGCTGCTGCAGGTACCGTTGTTTCGCCATAAGAGTTAGATCCCCAAGCCACTACAGAACCATCTTCTTTTAAAGCCAAGGAATGAAATTGTCCCGCAGCAATCGCCACTACATCTGATTGGGCTGATACGGGGACTGATGTTTGCCCTAGTCCATTCTCTCCCCATGCCACAACCGAACCATCACTTTTTAGGGCCAGTGAATGCAATTCGGTAGCCGAGATCGCAATTACACCAGATTGTGCAGCTACTGGAACGGTTGCGTATAGCGGATTGCCCCAACCAACTACACTGCCGTCTTCCTTTAATGCCAATGAGTGTATTCCACCTGCAGCTATTGCAATCACACCTGATTGTGCGGTTAAAGGAACTGTTGCTTGCCCGTTTGAATTATTTCCCCACGCAACCACTGAACCGTCTGTTTTTAAAGCCAATGAAAAGCCCACTCCTGCAGAAATGGTGTTCCCAGGCTGATTATTTACCCGCGAAACCCCTAGTGCTGCAGACGTTGCGTCAAAACCGTTAATCGTCATATTTGAACTGCTGTCTTCATTGAAGTTGACGGTCAGGTCTTCATTATTCAGCAAATTGGTACCACGATAACCCGAATCACCTGCCAATGTGTTAACTTGGTTCATAATGGTATTGAACTGGTCTGATAGGCTTATCGTTCTATCTTTGACCGATGCCATATGAGCACTACCCGCGATCCCTTTTGCCGTTTCTATTAACGACGTAATTGCCTTAATTCCTGCGTCGGCTGCTTTTCCATTCTGGATTGCCTCAATCATGCTGTCTTTTTTTGCACTAAGATCAGATGCCCTATTTATATGTGCCTGCGCAGCAAAGAAATTGGTGGGATTATCAAGCGCGCTGTTAACACGTTTTCCGGTGGCAAGCCGCTCCTGCGTTCTATCCACTTTTACGCTGGTTATTTTCAACGAGAGAAGATTGGTGCGCATTGAAGATGTCAAGGCTGTGTCAACGAGACCCATAAGTGACCCACATTATCAAGCATTAAATATGAAATTCAGGCCAATATATAACATTATATGGCTAGTCCGTAAGCGTATAATGCTTATCGGTCAATCTTTAATGTTATTCAAAATCTTTCTGATGCAATGCAGGATTGCTTCAGGGGGATGTAATGAAAACGACAAAGCAGTTACTTGGGGGCGAATCAAGGAATTACATCGTGCTCGTTGGTTAGCGCAGGAAGCGCTTGCTGAGGCTATTGGTATAGAGCCGCAATATATGAGCCGGATTGAGACTGGCGGCAGTGCACCAACAGTTGAGCGGATGGAAAGACTGTGCAGTGTGCTTGACGTTGAATTGCGTAGCCTGTTTGATTTTAGTCACCTGGATAGCCGCGAGGCGCAACTGGAGAGCGTTGAAGAGATGTTGAAAAGCCTGGATGAGAACGATCTGAAGGTGGTCTATCGGGTGGTACGGTCGTTCAGGGGCTAGGAGTACGAATGTCGTGCTTCAGGGAGAATAGCCAAAATATCTGAAATCTTGGGATAGTATAAAAATCTTGTTTCAAATTCGGTTGAAGATTGAGCCTCTTGGTCGATACAGCCAGCACAAGGTCAGCTAGTCATTCGGCAGCTTGTTTTTGTCTGGCGGCAGGAAGCTCTCGCCGGTGACGACGTTTCTGCCAGTCTTGTCTTCCAGGTCGAGACGGGCCTTTTTAGCGATGCCGCCGCCCTTCTTCCCCGCTTCTTTGTTCTCCTTTATGCCGGTGGCATTGGTGCTCTCGGCAATCTGACGGGTAGACAGCTCGGCCAGGGCGGTAAAGATCAGTTCTGCCTCGCTCATGTGGTCGCGCAGGTTCTGGCTTTTGAGGCCTTTCAGCGTCTTGTGTTCCTGTACCTTCAGCCCTGACCACTCGCGGTGGATGATGTCGGTCAGAATGGCAAACTCCGACTCCTCGCTGATCTCATGATCTTTCCAGTAGTCGGTCAGCTTGTTGCGAGTCTCCTGACCGGTCATCCGCTGCTGAATCCACTTCTCGCTCCTCCCCAGCTGCTGCCAATAACTCCGGGCACGGTACAGCGAACGGGACGGATCGGCCATCTCCTGCATCCGCTCGTAGCCGACCCGGGCCAGCCAGAGTTTGATTGGCTCTGCCTTGGGGCTGGGCACGGACTGGATCAACCGCAGCAGCACTTCGGGGCTGGCAACATCGGTCAGGCGCATTTTTCCGTCTTCAGCAGGCAGCTTCAACCGGTTACAATTTGTAACCGTTTCACTTCCTTCCTTACCGAGCCTGTTTTTTAGCACCTTCCAGTAGTTTCTGGCAGCTTGAAAATTCGGCTGCTGCAACAGTGCCCGGATGATATCCACGACTGAAAAATACCAGGTTTCGGTTTTATCGTCATAGACCCTGCGGATGTCATACCCTTCAAATAGTGCCGGTTTGTGTTCCATAGTAGCCTCGTTTCAGGCAGCATGGCGGGGCGGTTGCCTCTCCATAACCCTCTAGGTTATTACGTCGTACAGATGGCGGCCAGCTCACGCGCCGCCACCGTATACTCCTCCAGGTTGATGGTCCCTTCCGGCTCCCATTTTCTGACGCGGTAATACAGCTTGTCGTAGTACTGTTCAATCAATCCCTGGGCCAAACCCTCCACATCCCATGCCTCCAGTTTTTGTTTGAGCTCTTCGTACTGCTCGCCGCCCAGTTTCTTTTTGATCCGCTCCAGCGCCTCGGCCATAGGCCCGCGGTAGTCCTGGCGGGCATACTCCGCAGCCAATCGTTTGACGCGGGTTGCCACGGAGACCTCGCACCAGATCTTGGTGCTGGACGCCATCACCTCGTGCAGGTTGCCCGGCAGGGTCACGCGGCCGATCCGTTTGCTCTCCCCCTCCACCACGATCGGCCGGTCCAGCGGCGCCCTGCGGAAGGCGTCCCAGAGCAGGGTTTCGAACCGTTTCTGGGGGGGCTGTTCCCCCAGCCCCAGCGAGCCGAAGGCCGAGCCGCGATGGCGGGCCAATCCCTCCAGGTCGATCACGGTCCAGTCGCTGGCCGGCAGCTGATTCAGGAATTCGGTCTTGCCGGAGCCGGTCATGCCGTGCAGCACCACCAGCTGCACCGGCAGACTGACCGCTTCGAAAAAACTGCTGACGATCTGGCGGAAGGACTTGTAGCCTCCCTGCAGCTTGACCACCGGCAGTCCGCTCATCTCCAGCAGCAGGGCGATCGACTCGCTGCGCAGGCCGCCCCGCCAGCAGTAGACCAGCACCGGCCGGCCGGCAGCCGCTTCGGCTATGGTGGCCACAATCGAGGGAAAGCGGTGGCAGGTCAGCTCGAGGCCTCGCTGGCGGGCCAGCTGGGGTCCCTGCTGCTTGTAGAGGGTGCCGATCTCAACCCGTTCGGCGTTGGTCAGAATCGGGACGTTGATGGCCCCTGGCAGATGATCGTCGGCAAATTCCAGCGGGGTCCTGGCGTCAATGATGCAGTGGGTGTCGAGCAACTGTGGTGAAAACGGGATGGTGCGGGGCATGGATACGGCGCTCCAGAAGCGGAATTTTCAAGGCTTGACCCTTGCCTTGCACGGGATTCGATGCTACATATAAACACTCTTTTTCTTTGGTTTGCAAGGTTGCAACGACCTTTCTAGCTGATCACTAACCCCAGGAGGAAGCCATGCAGAATAAGCAGGTGCACTACAGTGAGTTGGGACTGGTTAACACCAAGGAGATGTTCACCAAGGCCATGGCTGGCAAGTACGCCATTCCGGCCTATAACTTCAATAACCTTGAGCAGCTGCAGGCCATCGTTACCGGCTGTGTCGAGACCAACTCGCCGGTGATCATCCAGGTTTCCAAGGGTGCTCGTAGCTACGCCAACGAGACCATGCTGCGCTACATGGCCATGGGGGCGGTACAGATGGCCCGTGAGATGGGCTCCCAGATCCCGATCTGCCTGCATCTGGATCATGGTGATTCCTTTGAGCTGTGTAAATCTTGCGTGGATAGCGGTTTTTCCTCGGTGATGATTGATGGCTCACACCTGCCCTATGAAGAAAACGTGGCGCTCTGCAAGCAGGTGGTGGAGTACGCCCACCAGTTCGGCGTGAGTGTGGAGGGTGAGCTGGGGGTGCTGGCCGGCATTGAAGACGAGGTTTCGGCCGATCATTCCACCTACACCAAGCCGGAAGAGGTGGAGGATTTTGTCAAGAAGACCGGCGTGGATTCGCTGGCCATCTCGATCGGCACCAGCCATGGCGCCTACAAGTTCAAGGCCGGACAGCCGGTGCCGCCGCTGCGTTTCGACATTCTGGCCGAGTGCGAAAAGCGGATTCCCGGTTTCCCGATCGTGTTGCACGGTGCCTCATCGGTGGTGCCGGAGTATGTGGATCTGATCAATCAGCACGGCGGCAAGCTGGAAGGCGCCGTTGGCGTACCCGAGGAGCAGCTGCGTCAGGCCGCTGCCAGCGCGGTCTGCAAGATCAATATCGATTCCGATGGCCGCCTGGCGGTAACTGCCAAGGTGCGCGAGTACTTTGCCAAAGACCCCAAGGAATTCGATCCGCGCAAGTATCTGGGCGAGGCCCGCAAGGAACTGGTCAAGCTGATCAAGCACAAGAACGAGACAGTGTTGGGGTCGGCCGGTAAGGCCTAAAGCGTAAGCGGTTTTTTTAGTTCGTGAGGTGATCGCCATGAGCATGCGCAAGTTTTCACGGGTAGCGTTTCATGTTGTAGCCACGGTCACCGCCGGCAGTCGCAGTTTCCAAGGCGCGGTGTCAGACCTTTCGATGAACGGTCTGTTTCTGGAAACCTCGGAGCGCCTGCCCGAGGGGGATGCCGTGGAGATCATGATTGCCCTGGCCGGTACCGAGCCTGAGCTGCGGGTCGCTTTCAGTGGCCGTGTCGCGCGCCTGACCGAAACCGGCATCGGTTTTCATTTCGAAAAGGTTGATCTGGATTCCTACACCCACCTCAAAAACATCATCGCCTACAATATGGCTGATCCCGATAAGGTGATGGAAGAGATCTACAGCAATATTGAAGAGAATATCTCTTCCCACCACTGACCTCGCTGGGGGGCAGCAATGAAACAGTGCAGTCACTGCAAAAAATATTCGGTGCTCGGCTTTGTTCTGGGGATTGGCGCCCCGCTGGGCTGGGCGCTGTTGCGTCTGGTTTTCTTTTATGACCCCGAACAACCGCTGGTTGCGCAGTTTCTGCATGATATCACCCGTGATGGACAACATCGTTTTCTGTATGCCTACATGGGGGTCGGTACCGCCTTTGTACTGGCCACGCTGGGGTACCTGATCGGCAAGAACGGTGACGAGCTGCGTCATCGCGCCCTTGAACTGGACAGTCTGCATCAGGAGGTGGCCTCACAGAAGGAGATCTTTGAGCACCGTTTTGTGGTGCTCAACACCAATATCAAGAATTTCCACCAGATCAGCAGCCGTATCCAGACTTCGCTCAACCTGGAAGAGGTCTTGATGCTCTGCGCTGAAGGCCTGCACAAGGTGCTGGGCTATGAACGGGTCAATATCCTGATGGCGACCCAGGGAAACAAGGAACTGCGCTTTGTGACCACCGCCGGCAGCAACACCGCAGCGGTGGCAGACCTGATGTTGCCGATCGAGCCCACCATCGGCGTTTTTTACAAGGTACTGCAGGAGCGCAAGCCGTACCTGATCGACGACATCAACCGCTACGGAGCGGATTACCACCTTCAGGCGCCCTTTGATACCATCGAGGTCTTCCGTTCCCGCAACTTCATTGTCTGTCCGATCGTGGTCAAGGGTGAGGCGGTGGGGGCCTTTGCCATCGACAACAAACGTTCGCGGCGCCCCTTAAACGAATCCGACCTGGACACGATCATGCTGTTTGCCGATCAGGTGTCCAATGCCATTACCCGCATCAACCTGCTGACCTCCATCGACACGCTGACCACCGAGCTGGAAAGCTCTTTTTCTTTCCTGCAGAGCCACCGTGAGCAATACACCCGCAATGTTGCCAATGTGCTGGAGAGCATCGAGTCCGTGACCGACGGCGCCGCCGTGATCGCCTCCGCCTCGGAGGGGGTGATGGCCTCGGTGGACGAGACCAGTACGGCGGTCAACGAGATCTCGGTGGCCATTGAAGAGGTCTCCCGCAATCTGGATACCTTAGCCGGCATTGTGCACCAGTCGGCCTCGGCCATGGAGCAGATCTCCAGTACCATTGCCAATGTGGAGCGCAGCGCCGCCATCTCCCACGAGGTTTCCAGCCAGGTGCAGGCCGAAACTGCCGAGGGCCGCACGGCGGTAAGCGAGACCATCGGTGCCCTGGACGAGATCCAGTGTTCGGTTGAAGAATCACACGCCCGCATCACCCGTCTGGCCACCAACAGCAACCGGATTGAAAACATCGTCAGTGTGATCAACGACATCACCAAGCGGACCAACCTGCTGGCCTTGAACGCCTCGATCATTGCTGCCCAGGCCGGCGAGCATGGCCGCAGCTTCGGAGTGGTGGCCGACGAAATCCGTAACCTGTCGTTGCAGACCGGCCATTCTACCGGCGAGATTACGGCCATCATCGAAGAGATCATGTTTGAATCACAGCAGGCTGCCGACAACATCACCGCCTCAAAAGGGCTGGTGCAGCGCGGGGTTGAGCTGGGGCACGTCATGGGCCAGACCCTGCAGGCGATTTATGACCGTTCGGTCTGTTCGATGGAGATGACCCAGGAGATCAAGCAGGCCACTGAGGAGCAGTCCTTGAGTGTTCAGACCGTGGCCCGCTCCATGGAGGACATCAGCGACATGACCTCTCAGATCTTCAATGCCTCCAAGGATCAAGCCAAGGCCACCCGCAGCATCGCCCGCTCCATCGAGACCATCAAGGAGATGGCCCATGAGATGGTGCAGTCCACTGCCTGTCAGGTGGACGATGGCCGTCAGATCCGCCACACCGTCGAGTCGGTCAGCGCCATGGTCAGCCAGATGTTTGACAATATGGACGCCCGTCGCGCCCAGGGGGCCGAGGTGGTCAAGGAGCTGGAAAACATGAAAAACCTGACCTGTACCCTGTAGTCATGGCAACGGTCCTTTCCATTGCCCTGTTCGGCGCCGCTGGCTGTCTTGCCCGCTACTGGCTGTCCAGCTGGGTCAACCGTCTGCTGAGCCAGCACCCCTTTCCGTTCGGCACCCTGGCGGTCAATCTGCTGGGGGCCTTCCTGATCGGTCTGGTGATTGAATTTTCACTGCGTAGTACCATGCTTTCTCACAATCTGCGGGTGGCCCTGACTATTGGTTTTCTGGGCGGCCTGACCACCTTTTCCACCTTCAGTGTTGAGACCTTTACCCTGCTGGAGCGGGGCCAACTTTTGATCGCCTTCGGCAACATGCTGTTGAGCGTGACCCTCTGTCTGCTGGCTACCTGGGGCGGCATTGCGTTGGCTCGGCTGGTCTGATGGTCTGATGTAGAGAAAACGCTGGTATTCAAAAGTTTGCATATGTTAATCTCTTTCGGCACGAGGACGGCCACCCGTTTGGGGGTTGATCCGCACGGCAGTACAGACACAGGACATACCGCCTGGATTTGAGCAGCTGGCTGGACCGGGACGGACGGAAGAAAGCCCGCATCGGTTCCACCGATCGCCACGTATACGGCGCACCGTCCCTCGGTGCGCCTTTTTTGTTGGCTGGCAGGAGTACGCTATGCGCAAAAAGATGACCATTCCCGAAATTATGCAGATGAAGCAGGAAGGCCGCAAGGTGACGGTGCTGACTGCCTATGACTACCCGACGGCTCGCCTGGTGGATGAGGGCGGAGTGGACGCCATTTTAGTGGGTGATTCGGCTGGCGTGGTGTTCAGCGGTCATGAAAACACCCTGCCGGTCACCATGGATGAGATGCTCTACCATGTGAAGGCAGTGACGCGGGCCAGGCCCAAGGCGCTGGTGGTGGCCGACATGCCGTTCATGGCCTGCCAGTGCGGTGAGGTTGAAGCCCTTAAAAACTGTGGCCGCATGCTGCAGGAGGGGGGTGCCGAGGCGGTCAAGATCGAGGGGGGCACCAATATGGTGGCCATTATCCGGGCCGTAACCGAGATGGATATCCCGGTCATGGCTCATGTGGGGCTGACACCTCAATCGGTGCATCGCATGGGGGGTTACCGGGTGCAGGGCCGTAAGGATCAGGCCGAGCGGATCATCGAGGATGCTCTGGCAGTGCAGGCGGCCGGGGCCTTTGCTGTGGTGCTGGAGGGTATTCCCTCCAAGCTGGCGGCCCGCATCACCGAACAGCTGGCGATACCAACCATTGGTATCGGCGCCGGACCGGCCTGTGATGGCCAGGTGCTGGTGATCCACGATATTCTGGGGTTGTGCGAGAAATATTCCCCCAAGTTTGTCAAACGCTATGCCGATCTGGGGCCGGTTATCACTGAGGCGTCACGACAGTATGTGTCGGAGGTGAAAGAGGGGCTTTTTCCGACTGAGGAGCATTCGTTCTCATGAAACTGATCAGTGACGTGCAGGAGATGCAGCAATGTGCCTTGGAGCAGAAGCGGCAGGGCAGGCGGATCGCCTTTGTGCCCACCATGGGTTTCCTGCACGAGGGGCATGCCTCGCTTTTGCGGGAAGGCCGCAGACGGGGGGATCTGCTGGTGCTGTCGATCTTTGTGAACCCTACGCAGTTCGGCCCCCATGAGGACCTGGAACGCTACCCCCGCAACCTGGAAGGGGATTGTGCCCTGGCGGAGCAGTGCGGCGTAGATGTCGTCTTCGCTCCCACCGCGGGCGGTATGTACCCGCCCGGTTTCCAGACCACGGTCAGCCTGGGGCCGCTGACCGAGCCGCTGTGCGGCGCCAGCCGGCCCGGCCATTTCAACGGGGTGGCGGTGGTGGTGACCAAACTGTTCGGCATCGTGCAGCCCGACCTGGCCCTGTTCGGCACCAAGGATTTTCAACAATTGGCGGTGATCCGTCAGATGACCGCCGACCTGAATCTGGCGGTTGAGGTGGTGGGGATGCCGATCGTGCGCGAAGCGGACGGTCTGGCCATGTCCTCCCGCAACAGCTACCTCACGCCACCGCAGCGGCAGCAAGCGTTGTGCCTGTATCGGGCTGTGCAGCGGGTCAGGCAGGTATTCGGCAGCGGTGAGACCTCTGTTGAACGTTTGTTGGCCGAGGCACGACGCGAGATTGAGGCAGTTGCGGAAGCCGAGATTGACTACCTGGAACTACGGGACGGCCGCACCCTGCAACCGGTGGCACAGGCAGATGCCGGCACCCTGTTTGCGCTGGCGGTCAGGATCGGCACTACCCGGCTGATTGACAATACGGTTCTCGGAGATGATGTCTGATGCCGAACAAGGCCCGCGCCACCCTGGAAACCCTCTACCGGATCTTTACGGTACCGGAAGAGCCCGATACGACCCTTGGCGCCATCGATAAGGCGATAACCGACGACGTGGCCGGCTTTCTGCAGAATCATATCGTTGCCACCGAGCGGCCTCTGGAAGAGATCGAGGCCAGCTTTTCCGACTGCTCCATTCCCGAAGAACCAACCTACGTCTCCGACTACACCGAGTTTGTGCAAAACAATCTGGTGGCCCAGTCGGTGCACACCGCCGCCCCCGGTTTCGTGGGCCACATGACCTCGGCCTTCCCCTACTTCATGCTGCCCCTGTCGCGCCTGATGACCGCCCTAAACCAGAACCTGGTCAAGGTAGAAACCTCCAAGGCCTTCACGCCGATGGAGCGGCAGGTGCTGGCCATGCTGCACCACCTGATCTACCGTTGTCCCGAGGATTTTTACCCGGATTGGATTCACAACAGCCAGGCCGCCCTGGGGGCCTTCTGCTCCGGCGGCACCATTGCCAACATCACCGCCCTCTGGGTGGCACGTAACCGCCTTTTTCAGCCGGATGGCGAGTTTCACGGCATAGCCCGGGAAGGGCTGGCGCGGTCATTGCGGCATCGTGGGCTTGATGGTGTGGCGGTGTTGGTCTCCGAACGCGGTCACTACTCCCTGGGCAAGGCAGCCGACCTGTTAGGCATCGGTCGTGATCAGCTGGTAAAGGTGGCCACCGACCTGCACAACCGGATCGACCTGGCAGCGTTGCGGCAGGAAGTGCGGCGGCTGCAGGAGCAGAATATCCGTCCCCTGGCCCTGGTGGGCATTGCCGGTACCACCGAGACCGGCAATATCGATCCCCTGGAGGCGCTGGCCGACATCGCTGCCGAACTGGGGTGCCACTTCCATGTGGATGCCGCCTGGGGTGGGCCAACCCTGTTCTCCGAGCGCAACCGCGGACTTTTGGCCGGCATCGAACGGGCCGATTCGGTTACCATTGATGCCCACAAGCAGTTGTACGTGCCGATGGGGGCCGGGATGGTGATCTTTAAGGATCCGACCGCCGTGGCGGCCATTGAGCACCACGCCGCCTATATCCTGCGTCACGGTTCCAAGGATCTCGGTAGCCACACCCTGGAAGGCTCCCGACCGGGAAAGGCGTTGTTGGTACATGCCGGGCTCTCGATCATCGGCCGCAAGGGCTACGAACTGCTGATTGATCTGGGTATTGAACGGGCCCGCAACTTTGCCGCGATGATCCGGCAGCACCCCGATTTCGAACTGACCAGCGAGCCGGAGCTGAACATCCTGACCTACCGTTACTGCCCACAGGCTGTTCAACGGTCTTTGGCCCAGGCTGTTCCCGAAGAGCAGGCCAGGATCAACGCCCTTCTTGATCAGGTCTGCCAGCTGCTCCAAAAATATCAGCGTGAGGCAGGCAAGACCTTTGTCTCCCGTACCCGCCTGCGTACCGCCGGCTATAACGGTGAAATCACCGTGCTGCGCAGTGTCTTGGCCAACCCGCTCACCACCGACCAGATTCTGCAGGCGGTGCTGCAGGAACAGTGCGAGATTGTTCGGCAGCCAGAGATTGAAGAGTTGTTGCGGCAGATCTGACACCAGTAGCCATTCAATATGACAGCGGGCGGGGGGCCATGGTTTCCCACCCGTTGCTGTTTTATGCTTTGTTCCCGATGCTTTTAGGCAACTTATTTCCGGCAATGGTCCGTCTGAGCTTTTATCATCAGCAAAGCATGGTATGCTGAAACTATGAGCGAGATAACACTCTATACCGCCTCCTGGTTGTATAACCCTGGACGACCGCCGATTGCCGGCGGCGCCGTTGCCGTGCAGGATGGTCGCATCCTGGCGGTTGGGCCCGCCACCGAACTGGTGATGCGCTTTGGACCGACCCGGTCCGACTTCCCGGATTGCGTGATCATGCCGGGTTTCGTCAATGCTCATAGCCACCTGGAGTTGACCCACTTTCCTGCCTGGCGGCTGCGGGGCGGCCTGGACTATCATCCCCATCGCTTTGTGGACTGGATTGTGCAACTGGTCAAGGTTCGTCGGGGTGTCAAGCCGGACGAAACCATTGATTCGCTTAAGGCCGGTGGCGCTGCCTGTCTGCGGGCTGGCACCACCTGTGTCGGCGATATCGTGAGCAGCCCGGATCTGCTGGCAGGTTTTGGCGGATCTCCATTGGCCGGGCGTGTGTACCTGGAGCTGATCGGGCAGGAGCCGGCCGTTTTTGAGCCGCGCCTGCATGCGGCGTTGGAGGCTGCCCAGGCGATACATGGTCCACGTCTGGCCGGGCTTTCACCCCATGCCCCCTATACCCTGGCGTCTGATCTGTTGCCGGGGATCGCAGCGGCAAGTCGTCAGCGCGGCCTGCCGTTGTCAGTGCATCTGGCTGAGTCGGCTGATGAAGACCGGCTGCTGTTTGATTCCACAGGAGCCCTGGCAGAAGAGTTGTACCCGCTGGTGGGTTGGCAGGGCTACCTGCCGCCTCCCCGTCGCACCACACCGGCCCGGTTCCTTGATGCCGGCGGTCTGCTCGGGACTACCACCCTGGCAGTGCACTGTGTGCAGCTGACCCCGGCCGATGCGCAGCTGCTGAAAGCACGCGGCGTGACCATCTGCCTCTGCCCCCGCAGCAACGAACGGCTGGCCGTTGGACGAGCGCCGGTGCAGCTCTTCAAGAAGCTGGGGATACCGCTCTGTATCGGCACCGACTCGCTGGCCAGCAATGATTCGTTATCACTATGGGATGAACTCCGTTTTGCCCTGGATGCCTACGCAGGTGCATTGACGCCTGATGAATTACTGCAGCTGGCCACCAGCGGCGGGGCTGCCGGGCTGGGGCTGTCGGCCACCGTCGGCACGTTGGAGGAGGGCAAGCGGGCTGACCTGCAGGTGGTGACGCTTGCCGGTCAGGTTCAAGGCCTGGGCAGCAACCTGGCGGAGTTGTTGTTACGGTCCGGCAGGCCTGCAGAGGTGTTGGCCGGCGGCAGATCGGTAGCCGTTTAGGGATTACCTGAATAATTTTGACTAATGTCAACTTGAATAGTAGGGTTTCTGTGGTAAAAAGTAGTTCGTTGTCCCTGTGAAACTATCGAATAACTGGTGTTGCTGTCTCTTGGCAACTACTACCTTTAACTGCTTTAAAACCGGCCTGGAGGTGTTCTATGACGTTTTTTAACAACATCAAACTGTTCTGGAAGTTTTCAATCTTTGGGGCAGTGGCCAGTCTGCTGCTGGTGGCGACCATGCTGGTCTCATACAGTGGCATGAAAGGCACCGAGCGGCGTTTTGATCGCTACAGCGGAACCTTTCAGGCTTTAGCACTGACAGTGAGCGAGATGCATACCCAGGGGATACAATCGGAACAGGCCATCCGCAACGTGATCTTCAACCCCACCGATGAGAAGGCGTTGGCCAATTACAAGAAGGCCAATGCTGATGTGCTTGAACTGCACAAGCAATCGATGGCACTGGCCCAGAGCCTGCCCGAATACATCGCTAAGCTCAAAGGCATTCCGACACTCTGGCAGGAAAACGGCGCCATCAAGGAACAGATCATTGAGTTGGCAAGGTCTGGTGACCAGCCGGGCGCAGTTGCCATGCTGAATAAAGAGGAAACCCCCCGCTGGCGTGTGATCAAGGGGCAGATCATCGCCATCCAGAAACAGCTCAAAACCGATATGCAGGCCGAACAGAAGGCCCTCAACAGTTTCACTGAGCGGACCTTTGCCATGACCACCACGGCCCTGATTCTGACCGTGGTCTTGGTGAACCTGCTGCTGCTGGTGTTTTGGAAAATTATGCAGCGCCCGATGGGCGAAATGGTGCATCGTCTGAAGGATATCGCCGCTGGCGAGGGCGATCTTACCCATCGTCTTGAGGTGCGCGGCAAGGATGAGTTTGCCGAGGCTGCCCACTGGTTGAACGAGTTTATCGAAAAGCTGAGCCGAACCCTGTCCAGTGTGAACGGCACCACCAGCACCCTGGCTTCGGCCACCTATCAGCTGAACAGTACCGCCGAACAGATGGCCACCAGTTCTGAAGAGGTGGCGGTGCAGGCCTCCACCGTTGCCACGGCCAGCGAAGAGATGGCGGCCACCAGCAACGATATCGCACAGAACTGCCATGCTGCAGCCGAGAGTGCACAGGAAGCGGCAGCCACCACCCAGAAAGGTTTTGAGGTGGTGACGCGTACCATCAACGGCATCCGTGACCGGGGCGAGCGGACCCGGGAAAACGCCCAGGCCATTGCCTCGCTGGGTGAGCGCTCTGACCAGATCGGCGCCATTGTTTCTACCATCGAGGATATCGCCGACCAGACCAACCTGTTGGCCTTGAACGCCGCCATCGAAGCAGCCCGGGCCGGTGAGATGGGACGAGGTTTTGCTGTGGTGGCCGATGAAGTCCGTGCCCTGGCCGAGCGCACCACCCGGGCCACCAAAGAGATCAGCGACATGATCCGGACCATTCAGCAGGAGACCCGCACGGCGATCATCTCCATGGAAGAAGGGGTGCGGGGCACGGAAAAGGGCGCGGCTGAAGCTGCGCAGCTGGAGTCCGCACTGCAGGAGATCCTGGAGCAGGTGAACGCGGTGACCATGCAGGTTAGTCAGATCGCCACCGCTGCTGAAGAGCAGACCGCCACCACCAGCGAGATCACCAGTAATATCCACAAGATTTCAGAAGTCATTGAGGGGACTGCCAAAGGGGCCCAGGATACATCCTCTGCCGCCAGTTCGCTTTCCAGTCTGGGTGAGGAACTGAAGCGGTTGATGTCCCAGTTTAAACTAGCGTAATCTTGTAGATAAGGTGTGCTGAAGCGGGGAGGTGTGGATCGTTTCCGCTTGGCTAGAGGATGGGGAGGCAGCCGTAACCGGCGCCTCCCCATTTTTATGCTGCTTCGCTGCCGTACATGCAAGGGATCAGTTCTACCCGGCAACCGTAGGATTCGATACTATCCCTATCTATTATGCGTCACAGTAGCAGGATACTTGATTCCTACCGTTTGATTTTGCTTCATATAGTGCTTGATCTGCACGGGAGAGTAGCTCTTCAGCAGAGTCGCTAGCACCACCAAGGTATTCGGCAACGCCGATGCTGACGGTCACCTTCAGGTCAATGTCTGCTCGGGCGAAACGCATGGTTCGCATTTCGTAGCACAGCCGCTGGGCTGTCTTATACGCTTCACGTTTGCCGGTGTTGGGCAGCACCACCACAAACTCTTCACCACCGTAGCGGAAAAAGAAATCGTAGCTCCGCAGGCAGTCTACGGCTTTTGTAGTCAGCTGCTTAAGAACCAAATCACCTGTCTGATGTCCGCAGCTGTCATTGATCTGCTTGAAATGATCGATATCAAGCATCAGTACCGACATTACCCCGTGGGTACGAGCTGTTCTGCTTACTTCAGTATTGAGGATGTGATAGAGATAACGTCGATTAAAAGCGCCAGTCAGACAGTCCTTGTTGGTTAGTTGTTCCAGCTCCGCATTCTGTTTGAGCAGCATGTCCTGTTTCCGTTTATACGCTGCATGCAACTTGGCGCGGGCAAACAATTCTTGAGGGTCATAGGGAATCTGTATGAAATCATGGGCTCCTTCTGTCAGCCCTTTTAACTTCATATCTCGGTTGCTTTTGCCGGTAAGAAACAGCACAGGAACATGCATTGTCTCCGGTTTTGAACGGACTATTTGCAGGAATCTGAGGCCGTCCATATGCGGCATCTCGATGTCGCACAGGATCAAATCGGGAGGAGCATCTGAAAGCTGTTTGATGCCCTCCATTCCATCAGCAGCCTCCGTGATACGTTCAAAGAAAGGGAGTTGCTGCAGGTCAGTCGTGATTTTGCGCCGCATCTCCCGATTGTCGTCAATGATCAGCGCATTCACCGCAAGTTTCCTTTTTTGCAAGTTTCATCTTTGGTTCTTCGCAAGCCGTGTTAATTGTGCCGCTATTCGCCGAGCGTACACTTCATTTTTACCCGGTGTTCTACTGTTGTAGCAACCAACCGCCTTCCAGTTGTAGCCGTATTGGTCGATGCACTGTCGCAGTATCCAGGCTCCAACTTTGATATTTGTGCAGGGGTCGCCCAGTTGTGACCATAGCTCAGACCCCAATCGTTTTGCCCAGCTGGAGTTGATCTGCATGACACCAAAATCATAACTGCTGTTCGAATTCCTGTTGACGGCATCGGGTTGCAGATTGCTCTCGTGGCGCGCGATACTCATCAAGAGTACCGGTGGCAGATTGTACTGTCTTGCTGCCTCTTCAAAACAGAAGCTGTGACCGCAGGTAGGTCGCAAGCAGATCGCTATGGTACCAATCAAGATGGTGGTTGACTTCCAGACAGCCATACTGTGCTTATCCTTCAGGAACAAATTCGATGATGGTCGGTTTAACCACAATCACCAACTCTTCTTTTTCTTTTTTGCCAGTCACGTTTTTGGTCAGGTAGGTATCCGTCGGTAGTCCATTGACGTTATCATCATTCATTTCGTAGACCAGTCCACCTATTACCGCCACCTGTTGGGGCTTCATCCGCAGAAAAGTCTCCACCGATTTTTTTGTCGTTTCCGGCTGTTGAAAGCTGCCCAACTGAGATCCCGCTGAGATAGTCAGATAACGGTTGACTCCTTCCACGTCTACCTTGAGATTCAGCGTCAACATTTGTTGTTTCTTGTTGTAATAAGGTGTGAAATTCATTGTAACGCCGGCCTTTGCAGTTGCGGTCTTGGCCGTTGCAGCGGTTGCACCGCTAGTGCTTGACAAGGAAGAAATACCAATTTCAGAAATATAGGGAGATTCTGTCACTATCTCGATCTTGCCTTTTTTGCCACTCATGGTTTCAACAAAAACATTCTGCATTACATTGTATTTGCCGAAATTTTCCATAAAGTTGAATAGAGCTGAGAGCGAGAAGCGGGACGATTCCATGAACAGGTTGGCACCTGTCGAACTGAACAGGGCCCCGGCCCCTTCTTGAAATAGATTAGTGGGAGGGGTGCTCGTGTTGGTTGTACCGGTGGTGGTTCCGGTTGAGGCCGTATTGTCATCCAGTTGAGCCAATTTTTTAAAGCCTAGATTCTGGATGTTTTGAGACTGCCATCCTACCGCCATCTGCGACCAGTCGATCCCCAGGCTTTTTCCGTTCGTCAGCCTGACGCTCATAAGCATTATTCGCATGGTAACCAGTGATACGTTGTCTTTCAGATTATTTAAATATTCTTTTATCCGTTGATACTCACTGTAATCCGCGCTGAACGACATGGAGGAGGATAGGTCGTCATAACCGACCCCGACAGCTCCCAATTTGGTCATGTTGGACTCGATCGCCTTCAGGAGATCGGGATAGTTCGGGACCAAGACGCTGAAGGTCTGGCGTTCCTTCATGACAACTGCTCCGTTCTCAAAGGAGAAAAAGTAGCCGGTCGAATCTGAGATGGTTTTAAAAAGATCAGACAGCTTTCCGTTAAATGAGACTGAAATCATTCTGGGGCGTGACGTTCCAGACAGAGTTGCTGGTTGCCCCTGCTGTCCCTGCTGTAGCGCAATAGGGGTATGCGATATGGCATTTCTGTCCGGCATGTCATAGACGATATTCAAGCCGGTGCTGGATGCCAGCGCCTTCATAAAGTCACGGATCTCTACGTTATGCATACTGATCGACACAAAACGGTCATTAGCCACCGCCTTTGCTTCTTTTACTTCAAATGCATTCTTTGGTATCGACAGTCTGACAATAGAAGGCTCTTCAGGAAACATGCCTTCAGCTTTTTTGACCAACTCTTGATGACTTGGTAAGTCATCCTCACGAATTTTCTTGATGGAAGAACAGCCGCTCAACATCAGCGCACTGACGAGTAATACATAGAGAATAGTTCTGATCCGTATCATTTATCCCTCCGGTCTATCATTTCGGCATCAGGCACAGCAGAATCTGTGGGAGTATCAGGCTCAGTCTCACCGGCGGTCTCTTTAAGGTTCAGCAGAATGGTGGTGTTACCGTTATTGCCCTTGAAAATTCTTCCTTCGGCTCCCGGCAAATTGTACGGCGTTCCCTTTTGCTGTTTTAAGAGTGCAATGGTAGTCAGCAGAAAAGCACTGTCTTCCTTGAACTTGACGTTTTCATTCCGTATCGACTGTAGTTGTTCCTGTAAGCCGTCTCTCTCAGTTGTCAGCTGTTCCAGTATCTTTTTCTGGGTTTCGAGTTCCTGGCTAGCCTGAGACAATTTGTTGTCACGTTCTTGTAAAACAAGAGTGGTTCGCAAAAGTTCAGATTTAAGCGTGTCATCAAGCTGAGAACATTTGCTGGCTATGTTCTGGGCCGAAAAAATTAGTTCGTCCAGACGTTGGGCCGGATCGACCGTGCGCTGCTCGCTCCGTAGTGTCCGTTTTTTTTCAGCAGCGTCTTTGCCACAGTAAATACCTTCTAAAGTAGCCAAACAACCGCCTGGGAGACGTTCCCCTGCAGCCATAGACAAGATATCGCCGGTATAGGTGTCAGTTACGATAATCCGGTTGTCGATGGTGCCGGTATATTCCCAACGCTTCTTCAGTGGCATCAAGGAGCCATCAGACGATAGCGAAGGGAGGGGTGGCAACGGTATTGTCGGTAATTGCGGACGCGAAACGGATACTGTCGGCTTCGGTTCATTCTTCTGGGGTGTATTGCCTTCAATAAAAGGGCTGGCAGCTGCTGTCCAAGCTGTCAACAAGACTGTATTCAGGCACACCACGGCTGTCCTGGTAAACATGCTTACTCCGGTCAGTTGAATTTGGTCATAGATTTGGTGCCAAGCGGGGTCTCAATCATAATGCCGGCTGCATTCGGATCATTCTTTTCAACCAGGGGCAGGCTGTAAGTTTGTCCATTTTTACGGATACGTAACGGTGATGACGAAAGACCTGGTGGTTCAGCAGCGATGCCGACAATTCCGGCGGCTGTTTTGTGGCGGATACCACTATCGACCAAGGGACCGTATGGTATCGGTGTCAGGCCTAATTTTGACATGTAGTCGCCAGTATAGGACGCATCTGAACCGATGATGCCCACACTTCCCCACTTATCTAAAATAAAGTACGAAAACTTGCCTTTAGCAATTTTGGCCAGACCGTTGTCGGCAAAACTGCTATCCGGCATGCCGGTAGTTTTGTTGATTCGAGACAGCGTAGCTGCACTGCTCTTTGTTAGTGGGATAAAGAAAAATGAATAGCTGGAAGTGCCGTTATTCAGGAGGTACAGTGTGTTGCCCGTAACTCGCAGAGTCAGATTTTCAATAGTGTCAAAAAACATTTTAAAAAAGGGAATATTTACCTCGCCAGTTTGTCCCCATGTGCTCACCGGGCTACCCATCAAGTCATATTTTCTGACGAAATTTTCCGTAACATTAAGCATGAAGAGGCCGCTGGTGTTGGAGCCAGCCATATAGATGCCGCTGTTATCAACGGCAAGAGACATTGCCTGCTCTTTACTGAAAAGCGTGTTGGTATAGGTATGTTCCCATCGTTTCAGGCCGCTTACGACATCAGTTTTCACAATACGGTATTTTTGATCAAATCCAGTCGGAAAGACGGAATAGTTTCTGATGTTGATAGCGGTATAGAGGTGGCCTTCAAAAAGAAATGCATCAGCGAAATAGGTGTCTTTAAGGATGCCGACGAGACTCTGGGTTTCTTCAGTAATCTCGTAATGTATGCCTTTGGCGCCGTTGCTGTAGGCATATAATGTTCCGATATAACGTGCAGTTTTGCTCAGGAGGCTGGATGCTGTTTCCTTTGTTATTACCAGCAGCCCACCAGTGCCCTGAAGGGGAAGCAACTTCTGGTATTCGATGTTACCCAGGCTGACAATGCCATCGCTGCCAAAACCTGTTACCAGCCCTCCGGTCTGTGGGTCACGCTTTTGCAGCAGGTATGTCTTGGCGCCGTCATCATAGCAAAGAACATACAGATAGCCGTCTCCACCAAGATGCAGGGCCTTTGCCAAATATTTCTTGCCGGACTCTGTTTGTCTAAGCGTGCCCGAGGTGCCAAATGACGCTACCAGGCTGCCGGTTTTCCAGTCCCTCTTTTGCAGCAGGATTCCCCGATCTGTAGAAGATTGTGACGGTTTAACCTGATGCAGTGAATACAGAAAAGCTGGTGTCGTGGCAGTAGTCTCCTGCAGGGTCAGCTGCGCGGTTTCCGGGTAGGCTGCTGTAGCCGTCACCGGAATGGGGTATGACGGCGACCAGTGTTGCCAGGCAGGCTGTCCTGGAGGTAGTCCTTTCCAGTAAGGCCCTTCGGCATGAGCGGTAGCCGATAAAAAAAGGCAAAACAGTAGCAACATGGTGATGCTGGCGCGGGTCAGTTGCATGGTTGTGTGGATACCTCCTCTTATTGCAGCAGCCAGATCTGACCGTTGATCGGATTTTGCGGGTCA
Organism: Trichlorobacter sp.; assembly: GCF_034008105.1. NCBI lineage: Bacteria > Pseudomonadati > Thermodesulfobacteriota > Desulfuromonadia > Geobacterales > Geobacteraceae > Trichlorobacter > Trichlorobacter sp. Next base: position 144,638 of record NZ_JAVEPN010000003.1, on the reverse strand, counting down.
ACGGTTGTGGTCTGAATTACCAGGCCATCGGTGGCCTTCAGGACACCGCCCTGGACTTCCATTTTCACTGTTGGGCTGCTGGGCGGAGTAGCCGCTGATTCGCCAACCACCACCGTGTCTTTCTGTGTAATCAACTTGATTTTATTCGTATCGGTAATGTTGTTGGCCACCTCACGCCGCCAGCCTGGTACCTGACCTATTTCACCTTGAGTAAACTCGATGAAGATATCGTCACCTGTTGAGGATGACGCGGTACAGTGAGTGCCTGTCGCACCATTAAAAATACGGTCAGCGCCAAATGAAACCAGTCGTCCGCTCAGTGCCGCGTTGCCGGGCGGGGGTGCATGATTGGTAGAATAGTTGCTGTCGCTGCCGTTTAAGGCCCCCAGGTCCCAGGTGCAATAAATAAAATCATTGCCCCAAGGATCTTTGGTGTTGTAGGGGACGTTGGTTTTCAGATGATTGTTTTCGTCTGCTGCCGGTGGTTCAAAAAAACCGTCAGCATCGATATCCAGTGACTGATTCATCAGGTGCTGCTTGATCTCTTTCATCTTCAGTACAGTATCTGCTGAATTGAAGTATCGGGCATGTTGTGCCTGGCTGGTATTCATTGACAGCAGCAGCAGGATGATTGCCGGAATCATCGCCGTCAGGGCCATCAGGCTCAAAAGCGCAATGCCCTTGTTGTTATTCAGACTGTAACAGCCGATACGCACCGTCATCACATGGTCCTTTTCGTGGGCCATCTCTATACACCCTTCATGGTAACAGTCAGGGTAAGCCCTTCCGGTCCGCAGCCGGTTCCGATACAGAGTGTCTCATACTCCATCCGGTAGGGTAACGACGACAACGTGTTCAGAAAGCCATAGATGTTACTGTCGCTGGCAAGCACCTGCTCCGCCCTGATTCTCGCAAGATCAGGTTTTGCAGACAGTGTGCTGCCCTTGAGAGAGACTTCAAGCGGTAGGTTGTACTGCCTCCCGATAGCCAGGGTAAGATTGCGCAGGCTCAACATCCGGGCGTCATCAGGCGGAACCAAGGCATTCATTTGTTGCTGCACTTGGCTGTTAACGACATCTTTCCATGCCTTCTGGGCGTCCTGACGTACCTTGACACCTTTTATGAGCAGTGCCAGACTAACGAGCAGCAGAAAGAGCGGTAGTATATACAACCTTATCGCCTTCATAATTTCCTCCGATAGTCCTTAAGAAAACTTGTGCATCAGCATCCTGCTTGAATTTGATGGTACAAGAGAGCTGATCATTGGCCAGCGCCACCCGCTCTATGAAGCCTTTGCCCTCCACCTTCTTACCCAGGTCGGCTACCGTATTGATAAACGAAGGTAGCCCCCTCGGAATCACCGGTTGTAGCTGTGAGGCAATCTGCTGTTGCTGTTGGCGAGCCGCATCATATTCCTTTGCAGAAACAGCCAAAAAAAGTGCCGCTAAGCAAAATACCGTCACCAGCGCTGCGTTCAGGTACCAATTTTTTCTGGCAAGCGACCAAGTGAGCTTAACGGTGGCCGGAGTGCTGGTAACTGGTGTTTGGCTGATAGAGAGGTGGTTGGGACGTTCATCGTAGGCCACTTCCGCCGCACAAAACCCATCTTTGTTTGTGATGTAATAAACGTAATCGGCGTCCGGTTTTTTATAGACAAAATTGCCCTGCAGTAGCAGTGCAGGATAGAAAAGCGGCAACCTTCCAGCCACATGCTGCTTGTTCTTAAGGGCGATGAACGCTAAAATTCCGTTTTCATAGTGATAACTGTAGTAGAAATCGTCACCCAGGAGCGGTGCAGCCTTACCGTTGATATAGGCAAGGATTTCCTTCTGCTCTATCCTCACACTATCCATGATGAATTCATCACTGAAAACCAGTTGTGAGATGTTCGCTGAAGCCGTCGACGGTTCAGAGGGATGCGGATCTCGTTTTTTTCTGACCACCGGTCTCCGGGCCGGCTCTAGGCCGGGCTGTGTATCAAATGCTGCATCGTTAGCCATGCAGTCCTCCAAGTAGTTTGCTGTAGGGGATCATGATGCCCATGATCATCAAGAGAAAGATGCCGCCGGCAAAAATCAAGGCAAAGGCATAGACCCTGGGGCCAAGCGCTTTAACCTTCTCCATGTACCCGCGATAGAAACGATCGGCTACCAATGACAGGTTTTCAGTGACCCGGTTCGAGTTCTGGGCCACATCAAGCATGGTTTTTTCAATCGGGTTCAGGCAGCTAAAGCCATAGGAAAAGCTTTCACCTTCTTTTATCTTTCTAAGGGCATTGTCAAACTCAGTGCGAATAGCAATTACGCGCGAGGTGTCCTGAACGATCTCCAGGGCAGGTGTCAGCTGAATACCGGTTTCCATCAGCTTGGCCATGGAAAAAAAGGCCACGTAAAAGCCCTGATAAAAGAACAGTTCCTTGATCAGAGGAACTGTTAAAAGCAACTTTTCCATATCTTGTTGTCTGCTTTTATAGAGCACTGCGATAACTGCCGCAGCAGTGAACAGAACGGCAAAAACCACCGGCACGATGTGCGACAATGCAGATAGTGCCTGGATAAAGATGTTGGTCTGGCCTTTGAGAGCCGTTTTGAACAGTTGGGAAGCGAGTATTTTGGGGATGACCACCTGTGTATTGATAACCAGCGCGATAACCGAAACCACAAATATCACCAGCGGATACGAGAGGGTCTTTTTCATCTCGTTGTGACTCTCGTCTATATTGGTGATGTATTGTGCCGCTCCCAGCAGACTTTCAGCCAGTCGCCCTGATTTTTCACCGGCCTGGATCATGGAGATGGTGGTGCTTCCGAAGACACTGTGATAGGCGGTCATGGCCGATGAAAGTTCACGTCCTTGCTGTACCGCTGTCTTGATGGCATTCATAATCGTGATCAGAGAAGAGCTGCGGGGCAACGACTGTATTGTTGTTTCCAGTGTTTTCGTAAGCGGCACACCGGCCTGCAACAGATCGCCCACAGCAACCAGCACCGCTGCCAGCTCTTTACGTTTTGCCTTGGGTTGAAACAGAGTCAGCGGTTTTTTGATGGAGAGTACCACCTTGCCCTCATTGATCAGCCTTTGCCTGATCTCTGCGGACGAACCGATGAATTCCGCTTCTCTACGGATACCGTTTTCAAAATAAACAACCTGGTGCATAGCTAGTCAATGATCTCCAGCGCATTGTTACAGCTGGTTTGTTGGCGGCAGCGGTTACACCAGGTGCCTCCCAGCCTGATTCCGAGGACCCGGTGTATCTCGGCGCAGTCGGTAACACGTGTTGCAAGTTTGTGCCGGGCATCATCGATAAAATGAAGATACTCAAGCGGATTGCCGGTTGTGTGGTCAATCAGGCGATAGATGTCTCCCGGCTCATTCAGGCGAGCAAACTCAGTTAGCAGTGTTCTGCCACGATAGCCAGTGCCGCGGCATTCGTCACAACCGTCACCATCGCAGATGGCGCAAAGTTTGCGGGCCAGTTTCTGTACCAGCACTCCCCGCAGGGCGTACGACAACTTGGGAATCTCGGCCCCCAGATCTTTCAGGCGCAGAATGGTGGAGGGGATGTCGTTCGTGTGCAGGGTGGCATACACTAAATGCCCCGTATCAGCCAGCCAAAGGGCATTTTCTGCTGTCTCGGCGTCTCTGATTTCACCTACGATCACCACGTCGGGATCGTGACGTAAAACGGTCCGGCCAAACGCGGCAAAATCGAGATTAATTCGACGGTTGACCTGTACTTGTGTCACAAACGGTACTCGGTACTCAACCGGATCTTCGACAAAGTAAACCGCCTTTTCCAGCAGATTCAGGTGCCGCACGGTGGAGTAGAGCGTGGTGGTCTTGCCGGAACCGGTGGCGCCGCAGACTAATACCAGACCTGTAGTCAGCTGTGCCAGATCAAGCCAGTCGCCAATGCTCGTTATGCCTATCTCCTGAACACCTATCATCATCTTTTCCTTGTCCAGGATTCGGATGGTGGCTTTCTCGCCGTAGGTTGACGGGATGGTTGATACTCGAAAGTCGACGTTGCGGCCTCGATAGTTAAAGGAAAAGGAGCCGTCCTGGGGAACCATTTTGTCGGAGACATTCATGCCGGACATATCCTTGATCCGTGAGAATATCTTGTTAACGAGACTTTCAGGCAGCACTTTGACGGTGTGCAGGATGCCGTCTATCCGGTAACGGATGTGTAGAGTCTTCTCCGAAGCTTCCAGATGTATGTCCGATGCTCCCTCCTCCAATGCATCATGGATAATGTCGGCCAGCTGTTTGTTGATGTCAGTACTGTCCTGACCGCGTTGGACCGACTTCATGGAATGCTCAAGGGCAACCAGGTGTTCGGCGATGATCGTGTGGCGGATCGGCACCAACTTGAGACGCATTGAGAAATCAAGTTGCCTGTTGATCGCCTCCAGTACTTCATGGGGGTGGGGGTGCAGGGTGGCCAGATAAAGTGTATTACCGGTATCTCCCAGAATCATGCAGCGGTACTGCAGTAAAAATTCTGGCGGTAGCTCTACCTGTACAGAGGTCTCGCCGATCAGTGACTCCGGATTCAGGTAAGCAAGTGCTTCGACCAGATGGCTACGCTCAAAAAAACCGAACCTGATCAGGACTTCACCCAGTTTTTCTCCGGTTATTGCCTGTTCCTGCAAGGCAACATCCAGTTTTTGCTGGGTGATCAAACCTTGCTTACGCAGGTAATCACCGATACGAGTATGGGTATCAGACTGAGAAATGTGCATGAGCTAGCTGGTGCGGAGAATCCAGTAGGTGAACGAAACTGTGCCGTTTGCAGGTAGTGCGGTCGTGGTTGAAGGACAGCCGCTGTTCACAATGACCTTCATGGCAGGAACCTTTTTCTGCAGCTCTACTGCAGTGGCGGCGATGGTGTCAGAGTAGCCGGCCTGAGCGCAGATGTAGTTGCCGTTGCTGTTTGATCCAAGCAAGTATCCGTCGGTGCCGCTGGTCGGGTTGGTGAACCCCTTGTCGATATCTGCCTTAGGCGGGAAGAGGTAGACCGGGACAAAAGTCGCGTCACCAAGGCTGACGGGAATAGCCCCTTGTTTTTCTTGGCGATAGTTGTTGAATGCCATTTCGATGCTTGAAAAATCATTCATAAGTTTCATGGCATTGTTCTCGGCTTGCCGGTTGGCGGAGCCGTTACCCAGTATGCCCACCATGGTGGCGATGATTGCACTGAGCATAGTCAGTACTACCAGCACCTCAAGCATGGTAAAACCGTTCCTGTTATGCATGTCGCTACCCCTGTGGATGATTGTCCCTGCCTGCCGACATAATGCCGACAGGCAGGGTGACATTGCACTGCTACTGTACAAAGACTGGAACAATCGCCGTATTGGTGCCACCAGTCCCGTAGCACTGAATATTTTTTGTTCCGCTCACAGCGGTTGGAATTGCAGCATTGGCATCGGCTCCGTAGGCTGCCTTGTTAATCGCTTTGCAGATATCGTCGTTAATGCCGCCTAGGGTGACTACCGTATCAGCACCTGTTGAACCAAAGACGGTCACGCCGGTTGTGGTCCAGGTATAGGTGTTGGTATTTGCAATCGGAGCAGGTGCAATGGGCACAACCTTCAGATAGCCTTTTTCAACCAGAGCAGTGTCCGCGCCGGAAAGCGCTGTTGGTGTTGCTGCCTCTTTCACCTTGTATGACTGGGCTGCCCCTTCAATTGAGCGCAGGTCATCAATCACCCGTGTGGCAGTGCTGTCTATACTGGCAGTGGCAAAGGGGTTGCCGAAGATCCCTACCATCATGGCTACGGCAAGGCCGATCAAAACCAACACAATTAGCATCTCTACCAGCGTAAAGCCCTTCTGGTTCTGCATTTTCGCCTTCCTGCCCATCTTGATGTTTGCGCGCATACCGGTACTATCTCCTTTTTTGTGTGTGCAAGGTCTGTTTGTCAGGACCTTATAAAATATTGCGTGGGTAGCCGTTTGCCAAATGCAGCGAGCTGAGCGACCGAGCAACGCAGTATTGGCCTGTTTAAAAACGTTGCTATGGTAGGTGGTTAATATGCTAGTATATGGACAGTTAAACTGCATTTGTGGTTTTTATTTCACCGTATTGGTGAGTTGTATTCTCAAAATTGATAAGTCGTGCAGCTTTATCGGTTAAAAGAGAGACCGTGTCAAGCGTAAATTTAAAATTTTTTAATTTTTCTGCTTTCCAGGAAAAAATTGTTTAATAACGAATGTTTATGGCAATATTTGCATGCATAATTTTCAATATATAAATGTTTGCATGCGAAAGGTGTCTGTGAAGTCAGTGTGCTGCAGGGTGTGATGTAAATTGTTTTGAAATACTCAATTTGATGTACAATTCGGGGGTTGCGAATGGTTAACAGAAAAGAAAAAATCGTGCCGCTTTACAAGGATGAAAACGCCAGGCTGCAAGAGCCAGCTAATTTGTCGGCGCCTGACGATGGCGCAGGTGTTTGTACTCGAGAAGTTTTGAGTCGTATCAAGCAGGAGTTGGGATTGGATACTGATCTTGAGTTGGCAGAGGTTATGGGGGTTGGTGTGCGGCGTATACATAACTGGAAGCACCGCAATACGATACCAACAGAGGAAATAGTTGCCATTTGTGGCAAGGAGGGGTTGGATTTGCAGTATATATTGACTGGTCCCGGTCTGTTGCAGGGTGGAGCTTTGGACCTGTCACGGACAAAGCGTGCGCCAGCGTACTGTGGCTTAGATGCCAAAGGTGCGAGTCAGCCTCGCGATACCTATACTCCGTCCGCCTGCGGCCAACCCAGAATTCACCCGCCTTACAAGGCCTATACTCAACGTAATGAGCAAGGTGAGGTGCTGGCGTCATTCAGTTCACCACAGATCGTTGACGTGCTTGCCCCCGGGCTTAACTGGCTGAATCATTCATTGGGAATTGCGCCTGAGAATTTTCTGCTGATCAAGGTGCTTGGTGAAAACATGTCGCCATGGGTGCAGGATGGCGATCTAATCATCGTCGACACCAGTATCAAGACCACCGCAACTGGCGGGTGCCTGGTGTTGAGGTACCCTGATGGGGTGTTAATGGTTCGAAGGGTGTTTCGGAGTCCGGAGGGGCAACTGATGGTGCGGGACGACAATGAGTGTGCGCCGCCTGATTCTATCGATCCCAACGACAACACAACGTACCCGATCATTGTGGGCAGAGTGGTGCGGAGATTGGTCCGTTAGGTTCACAGTCTGACTAGTCAATTTCAGCTGTGGTATACCGTTCCAGTACCTTTTCGATGATGGTGGTGGTGGATTTGCCGTCCACGAAGGGGATCAACTCTACCCGGCCACCGTAGGACTCGACAATATCCTTGCCCACTACGCCCTCCGGTGTGTAATCGCCGCCTTTTACCAGAATCTTGGGCCGCAGTGCCGAGATCAGTTCCAGCGGCGTCTCCTCATCGAACAGGCAGACATAGTCGATGCAGTCCAGGGCAGCTAGGATGTGAGCCCGTTCTTCTTCACCGATCAGGGGCCGCTTGGGTCCTTTCAGGCGTCTGACCGAGCTGTCGCTGTTGAGGCCCAGCACCAGCAGATCGCCTAGCCTGCGGGCTGCCTGCAGGTATTTGACATGACCGGCGTGCAGCAGATCGAAACAGCCGTTGGTAAAGACCACCTGGCGGCCTTTGGCCCGTTCCTGTTCGATGATGGCAGTCAGGGCGTCGCGGTTTTTGATCTTGCTGTCGCTGTCGCGGTGAGTGGCAGCCAGTGTGTCGATGATCTCGGCCGGGGTGACCACCGAGGTACCCAGCTTGCCCACGGCAATGCCGGCGGCAAGGTTGGCCAGCCGGGCCGCTTCTGCCAGACTCAGGCCCCCGGCCACGCCAAAGGCCAGCAGGGCCAGCACCGTGTCGCCGGCGCCGGTGACATCAAACACCTCCCGGGCCACGGTTGGGATATGTACCGTCTCGCCGTTGCCCGAGAACAGTGTCATCCCTTCCTCGCTGCGGGTGACCAGCAGGTTTTCCAGTTCCACCATCGACATCAGGATGCTGGCTGCCTCCTGCAGGGTTGCCTGGCAGCGGATCGGTATGCCCGATGCGGCCTCGGTCTCCTTGCGGTTGGGGGTCAGGCAGGTGGCGCCACGATACTTGCGGTAATCGTTCCCCTTGGGATCCACCAGCACCGGAATCCGGCGTTGCTGGGCAGTGTTCATTACGGTGCGCAGCACCTGGTGGGTCAGCACCCCCTTCAGGTAGTCGGAGACCAACACGACGTCAAAGCCGGCCAGCTGGTGGTGCAGCCAGTCACAGAGCTGTTTGTCGATGGCGGGGGAGAGTGGTTCGCGGGATTCGCGGTCGATGCGGACGATCTGCTGGTTGGCTGCCAGTACCCGCGTCTTGCGGCCGGTGCGGCGTCCCGGTTCCTGCAGGATGCCGTCGGTCATGATGCCCAGTTGGTTCAGATTTTTGACCAGAGTCCAGCCGTTTTCGTCCTGGCCGATCACCGAGGCCACGCTGACCTGGCAACCCAGGGCCAGCAGGTTGTTGGCCACGTTGCCGGCCCCGCCCAGCCGCAGGTCCTCGCGCAGCACATCCACCACCTGCACCGGCGCTTCGGGAGAGATGCGCTCGGTCTTGCCCCACAGGTACTCATCCAGCATCAGATCGCCCACCACCAGACAACGCAGGCTGCTGGCCCGTGAAAACAGCGATTCGACGGTCTTGCGGTCCATCGCTTACCTCCCGAGACTGGCTGGGCCGAACATGCCCTGCTCAATCAGGTCGCACAGGATATGGATGATGGTGATGTGCCCCTCCTGCACCCGGGGGGTGTCGTGGGAGGGGATGATCAGCGGGATGTCGCACAGCTCTTTTATCGTGCCGCCGTCCTTGCCCAGCAGGCCGATGGTGCTGCAGCCGGCCTGACGGGCCACTTCGAGGGCCCGGTAGACGTTGGGAGAATTGCCGCTGGTGGAAAGGCCGATCACCGCATCACCCGGCGCTGCCAGTGCCTCTACCTGGCGGCTGAAGACCCGCTCGAAGCCATAGTCGTTGCCGATGGCGGTCAGGATCGAGGTGTCGGTGGAGAGGGCGATGGCCGGCAAGGCGGGCCGCTCGATCCTGAACCGGCTGACGATCTCGCCGGCAAAGTGCTGGGCGTCGGCCGCCGAGCCGCCGTTGCCCATGATCAGCAGCTTGTTGCCGATCTGGAAGGTCTCGATCAGACGCTGCGCCAGGTTGGCAATGCTGGTGGACAGTTCATTTTCGATCTGCACCATCAGTTTGCGGTGTTCCTGTAACTGGTTGACTATCAGTTCATGCATCGGCATCTCCCTTGAGCAGATCTTCAATGACGCTGAATTGCCGGGTCCCATCGTACCCGGGAACCGGGATGCCGTCCACACCTTTCACAATCGACAGCTCGGGTGCCTCGGCGCTGAGTTTCTGGAGCCATTTGCGCAGGTCACGCCCGGCGCCGAAGCGTGCCAGGCTGATCAGCTCAATGCCGGTGTGCAGGCAACGGTAACCCTGTTCGGAGGCCTGTTGGTACTGGCGGTGGTGCAACATCAGGGTGAAGCGATGGCCACGGCGGGCGGCCGCCAGGATGACCGTTAAGGCGCTTTTCAGGTGATCAGGCTCGGTTTGCTGGGGGAAGTAGACGGCGAACTGCTGCGAAGTTCCCCAGCGTTCAAGGACCGCCAGCTGCGAGAGTCGTTCCCGTTCGTTGCGGCGTTCTTCGGAGCCGAATACCAGCGGGGGGGCACTGTGCACCAGGGCTGTCGGCACCAGAAAGGTGCGGTAGTCGCAGGTGGCGGCCCGTTGCTGGTAGTCGCGCAGGCACCAGGCGCTGCCATCCAGCTCTTCGTCAAAGCAGCCGATGTTGTCACGCATGGCTCTGGAGAGCAGCATGCCGGCAAAGGATATCTGGCAGGTCTCCAGCTGGCTGCAGCAGGCCTTGGTCAGCCGTTTGGGGAGCGGTGTTTCGGTGGTGCAGAGCGGGCTGACGATGCCGGCCCGCTCATGGGCGGCGACGTTCAGCAGCTGCTGCAACCAGGCCCCGTCGACGGTGCCGTTGGAGCGGATCACCATGGCCCAGTCGGCGTCAGAACGGGCCAGGCCACGGTTTAAGGCCGGCACGAAGCCGATGTTGCGCTCCATGGTCATGTAGAGTACCCGGTTGCCCAACGGCTCGCAGAATTCTTCCAGCAACAGCTCGGTATCGCGGTCGCAGCCGTTGTTGATGATGATCAGTCGGGCGCTGTCGGCGGTGTTGAGGATCGAGACCAGGCAGGCCCGGGTCTCGAAAGGTTGGTTCCAGACCGGAATGATGATGTCAACAGTGGGAGTTGTCATGGCAGTTAGGCTGTCTCTGTATAACAGAAGGGGTGGGCAGTGCCCACCCCTCCCGAGGCTGATCGTTATTGCGTTGACTGGGCTGCGGAGAAGTGGGCGTCGTTAGTAGGAGACCGCCACGCGGCGCAGCAGGTTCAACTCGTCCAGGACCTTGCCGGAACCGAGCACGACGCAGTCCAGCGGATTTTCCGAGATCAGCACCGGCACCTTGGTGATCTCGCGCAGCAGCATGTCCAGGTTGCGCAGGTAGGCGCCGCCGCCTGCCAGGAAGATGCCTTTGTCGACGATGTCGGCCGCCAGTTCGGGCGGGGTCCGCTCCAGACACTGACGGACGGTATCGACGATGGCGTTGACCGACTCCTTGAGGGCATCGCGGATCTCGTCGGAGTTGATCTCAATAGTCTTGGGGATGCCGGAGACCAGGTCGCGGCCCTTGACCTCCATGGTCAGTACCTCGGGGCCGGGGTAGGCCTCGCCGATCTCGATCTTGATCGCCTCGGCCATCCGCTCACCGATCTGCAGGTTGTACTTGCGCTTGATGTACTGGACAATCGCCTCGTCCATCTTGTCGCCTCCCATCCGGGTGGATTGGGAGTAGACGATGCCGGCCAGGGAGATCACCGCCACCTCGGTGGTGCCGCCGCCGATATCGACGATCATGTTGCCGGAGGCCTCGGTGATCGGCAGACCGGCTCCGATGGCGGCTGCCATCGGCTCCTCGATCAGGTAGACCTCGCGGGCGCCGGCCGATTCGGCCGATTCCTTGACCGCCCGCTTCTCCACCTGGGTGATGCCGGAGGGGACACAGATCACGACCCTCGGACGTACCAGCGTCTTGCGGTTGTGCACCTTGTGGATGAAGTAGCGCAGCATCTCTTCGGTGATGTCAAAGTCGGCGATCACGCCGTCCTTCATCGGCCGGATGGCGGTGATGGAGCCGGGGGTACGGCCCAGCATCTGTTTGGCCTCCATCCCTACCTTGAGCACCTTCTGTTGGCCGGTGGGAAGTTTCTGTACCGCCACCACCGACGGTTCCCGCACCACGATCCCCTTGCCCTTCAGGTAGACCAGGGTGTTGGCGGTGCCCAGGTCGACGGCCAGGTCGTTGGAAAACATGCCGAATAATGAGTCGAAGATCTTGAACATCGGATCATTCCTTTCGCTGCAAAATGGACCAGATACGCTAGCAGAAGGACTGCTTGAATGCAAGGGGGAAAACGGCGCGTCGTCGGGGGTATTCTTGTCTCTTTCCTTGACTTTAGCGGTACGGGCCAGTATTTTGATATAATTTTTCAGACCGTTTGGAGTACGACCTATGGACTACAAAGAGACCCTCAATCTTCCCCAGACCGACTTCCCGATGAAGGGCAACCTGCCTCAGCGGGAGCCGGAGCTGCTCAAAAAGTGGGACCAGATTAACCTGTATGGCCAGCTTGAAGAGCGCGGCAAGGACCGTCCGAGCTACATCCTGCACGATGGCCCCCCCTACGCCAATGGCCATACCCATATCGGCCACGCCCTCAACAAGACCTTGAAAGATATCGTGCTGAAGGTGAAGCGGATGGAGGGATTTCATGCCCCTTACGTGCCGGGCTGGGACTGCCACGGCCTGCCGATCGAGCTGCAGGTGGAGAAGAACCTGGGGTCGAAAAAGCATCAGATGACCAAGGCCGAGATGCGCAAGGAATGCCGTGTCTATGCCCAGAAGTTCATCGACATCCAGCGCGAGGAGTTCAAGCGGCTGGGGGTGCTGGGTGACTGGGACAACCCGTACCTGACTATGAACTACGAGTACGAGGGGCTGACCGCGGCCGAGCTGGCCAAGTTTGCCAAAAACGGCGGCCTGTACCGCGGCAAGAAGCCGGTGCATTGGTGCTCTTCCTGTGTGACCGCCCTGGCCGAGGCCGAGGTGGAGTACGCCGACCATAGCTCCCACTCGGTGTTCGTCAAATTCGCGCTGACCGATGACGTCAGCGCTGCCATCCCTGCCCTGGGCGGCAAGCAGGCCTCGGTGGTGATCTGGACCACCACTCCCTGGACCCTGCCGGCCAACCTGGCCATCGCCATGCACCCCGAGTTCGATTATGTCGCCCTGGAAACGGAGCAGGGGGTTCTGATCGTGGCCGAAGGCTTGAAGGATCAGTTCCTGTCCGCCAATGGCCTCACTGGCAGCGTTATTGCGAGCTTCAAGGCCACCGCCCTCGAGCGTAAAAACTGCCGGCATCCTTTTTACGACCGTAGCTCGGTGATCCTGTTGGGCGAGCATGTCACCCTGGAGGCCGGTACCGGTTGTGTCCACACCGCCCCCGGTCACGGCCAGGAGGACTATGAACTGGCCCTCAAGGAAGGGCTGGAGATCTACAACCCGGTGGACAACTACGGCCGCTACCTGAAGACGCTGGAGTTCTTCGGCGGCATGAGCGTACAGGAAGGCAACACCGCCGTGATCGAGAAGTTGATCGAGGTCGGTGCCCTGATCGGCCAGAGCAAGATTTCCCACTCCTATCCCCACTGCTGGCGTTGCAAAAAGCCGATCATCTTCCGGGCCACCGAGCAGTGGTTCATCAGCATGCAGGCCAATGGTCTGCGTGCAAAATCTCTGGAAGCGATCGACAAGGTCCAGTGGATCCCCAAGTGGGGCCGCGAGCGGATTCACGGCATGATTGAGAACCGTCCCGACTGGTGCATCTCCCGGCAACGTTCCTGGGGGGTGCCGATCACCGCCTTTTCCTGCAGGGAGTGCGGCGAGTATCTGGTGGACGGTGCGGTGATGGATCATGTGGCCGAACTGTTCAAACAACACAGTTCCGACATCTGGTTTGAGTGGGAGGCGGAAAAACTGCTGCCGGCCGCTACCTGTTGTTCGAAGTGCGGCAAGGCCGACTTCGAGAAGGAGATGGATATCCTGGATGTCTGGTTCGATTCCGGCGTCTCGCACGCCGCCGTGCTGGAGTCCAACCCCAAGCTGTCCAGCCCGGCCGACCTGTACCTGGAGGGCAGCGATCAGCACCGCGGCTGGTTCCACTCGTCCCTTTTGGAGAGTGTCGGCACCCGCGGCCATGCACCGTACAAGAGTGTCCTGACCCACGGCTTTGTGCTGGATGGTCAGGGCCGCAAGATGAGCAAGTCGATGGGCAACGTGGTGGCGCCGGAGGATGTGATCAAGAAGCTGGGGGCCGACATCCTGCGGCTGTGGTGTGCCGCCCAGGACTACCGCGACGATTCGCGCATCTCACAGGAGATCCTCAATCGGGTGGCCGAGGCCTACCGCCGCATCCGCAACACCTGCCGCTACCTGCTGGCCAACCTGCACGATTTCAAGCCGGCCAGCCAGACCGTCGCCTTTGATCAGCTACCGGAGCTGGACCGCTGGGCACTGCATCAGCTGGAGCTGTTGAAGGAGCGGGTGCTCACCTCCTATCAGGAGTTGGAATTCCATAGCATCTACCAGGAGATCAACGCCTTCTGCGCGGTTGAGATGAGCGCCTTCTACCTGGATATCCTCAAAGATCGGCTCTACACCAGCAAGGCTGACTCCCACAACCGCTGGGCGGCCCAGACCGTGATGTACCGCATCCTGGACAGCCTGTTGCGGCTCTTGGCGCCGTTGCTCTCCTTCACGTCAGACGAGGCCTGGGCCTATCTGCCGGGCGAGCATGAGGCCAGCGTCCACCTGGCCGCCTTCCCGCAGCCCAGCCCCGAGGTAAAGGACGATGCCCTGGTGGAACGCTGGGAACGGATCATCAAGATCCGCGGCGAAGTGCTCAAGGCATTGGAACAGGCCCGGGTTGCCAAGACGATTGGGCTTTCGCTGGATGCCTCAGTGACCCTGGCCGCCAGCGGCGAGCTGCGTGCGTTTCTGGAGGGCTACGTCGCCGACCTGCCGACGATCCTGATCGTCTCCCAGGTGCATCTGGTTGATACAGTGGAGGGCGACTGCCTGACTGCCGAAACGGTGGAGGGGCTGAAGATTGCCGTGTCCGCCGCCAAAGGCGACAAGTGCGAGCGCTGCTGGCACTACAGTGAGCAACTGGGTACCGACAGCAACCACCCCACCATCTGCCCCACCTGCGCTGAGGCGGTGAACTAGGTATGGGACGTTGGTCCCTGTTCAGTCTGATCGTGGTGCTGGGACTGGTGGCAGATCAGGCCAGCAAGCTGTATATCCATGGCTCCATGAGCTTGCATCAGAGCATCCCGGTGCTGGATGGTCTGTTCAACATCACCTACCTGCGTAACAAGGGGGCGGCCTTCAGTTTCCTTGCCAACGCCTCCTGGCGGATTCCGTTCTTCATCACCGTCACTTTGGTGGCAGCGGTGGTGATTCTGGTGGTGCTGCGCAAGCTGCGAGTGGATCAACGCCTGGCCCAGGTGGCCCTAGCGATGATCTTTTCCGGCGCCATCGGCAATCTGATCGATCGGATACGGCTGGGCGAGGTGATCGATTTTCTGGATGTCTACTGGAAGAGCTATCATTGGCCTGCCTTCAACGTGGCCGATTCGCTGATCTGTGTCGGAGTGGCCCTGGTGGCCTTTGATATGCTGCAGGAAGAGCGGAGACAGCTGCGACAGGGACATTAGCAGATGGTGGCAATGGCACCCACGCTGTGCTATGGTTACAGCGTGGGTGCATTGAAAAAACCATGAAGGCGTGCAGGGGCTGAGTGCCCAGGGGGAGGGGTCATGCCGATTATTGTGGAGGTCATCCTGGCTTCAGGCGCCATGATACTGGGCGTGTTCGCCGTGTTCCTGCTGGTCTTCCTGGTTGCGCTGATGCTCTTGCCGGTGGAGAAATCGCTTTCCAAGGCGGTTTGGGAGATGACCGCACCTCCCCGCAAACGGCCAGCACAGCAGCAAGATACCAGCCCCGGCTTTAAGGGCTTCAGCCAGAAGCATCGCTGATCTGCTGGCAGCTGCACACTAGACAGATGGACGGGGGCACCGGTAACGGGCTCCCGTTTTTTATAGGTCGCCGGTGATCCGTTGCAGTTCGTACAGCTTGGGGTTCACCGTCTGGACGCAGCTGATCAGCTGCCGCAGGGTCGGCTCATCAATGCCGGTCTCCTCGTCAGTGTCCTGGAAAAAGGGAAATCCCTTAGGGAGCGGGGTCAGCTGGCCATCTTTGAGCAGTTGTACATCCACCAGATCGTTGACCCGTCCGCTGGCCTCCCAGGGGTCGCGGTAATTGAACTGGCGTGCCACGATATGCAGGGTTATGCCGTTGGGGAAGATTCCCTTGGCCTCAAAGGAAAACTCTCGCGGTGCGCTGTAATGCTCCGAACGGCCCGAACGGGCCATTACCTCAGCGCCGGCCGCTTCCAGCAGTTCCCGGACCGAATCGGCGGTCATCGGTTGTAGAGGTGTCTCCATGGTTTCCTCACAGACAAAAAGTTCTGGTGCAGCCTACCTGAAAGCGGTAGCTGACCGCAAGGGGCTAGCTGAGGCTTGGCCGGTGGGCCAGGATACCCCTGACGAGACGGCCTTGAAGGCACAGGTAGACCGTCAAGGAGTGTCGGCAGCGGTTGTTTCCGCCTTTCAGCGGCTGGTGTACGCCTTTGCCGCCGAACAGGGGCGTGATCTGCCCTGGCGTCGCGCCTCTGATCCCTGGCAGGTGCTGGTGTCCGAGGTGATGCTGCAGCAGACCCAGGTCGAGCGGGTGATCCCCAAATACACCGCATTTATGGAGCGCTTTCCCGGGCCGGTGGCTCTGGCGGCGGCGCCGATCCCCGAACTGCTGGCCGCCTGGCAGGGGTTGGGGTACAACCGCCGGGCACTGAACCTGCAGCGGGCGGCACAGCAGGTGGTTATGCAGTGGGACGGCAGACTGCCTGACGCCCCGGCACAGCTGCAGCAACTGCCCGGTATCGGTCCCTATACCGCCGGGGCGATTGCCGCCTTTGCCTTCAACCGGCCCACCGTGTTTCTTGAAACCAATATCCGCGCCGTGCTGCTACACCTGTTCTGTGGCGATCAACACGCAGTGCCGGACAAGGAGCTGCTGTCACTGGCGGAGCAGGTACTCGATCATAACAGTCCTCGCGACTGGTACAACGCCCTGATGGATTACGGCAGCGACTTGAAGCGGCGCTTTCCCAACCCCAGCCGTCGCAGTCGGCATCACAGCGTGCAGAGCCGTTTCGAGGGATCGGACCGTCAGGTGCGCGGTGC
This sequence comes from Trichlorobacter sp., assembly GCF_034008105.1. Classification (NCBI taxonomy): domain Bacteria; kingdom Pseudomonadati; phylum Thermodesulfobacteriota; class Desulfuromonadia; order Geobacterales; family Geobacteraceae; genus Trichlorobacter; species Trichlorobacter sp. The sequence goes on along the minus strand of NZ_JAVEPN010000003.1, from coordinate 128,148 downwards.
CCTGTTGCGGCTGTTGCTGGATAGCGACGGCCTGACCGTTGCCGCCATCAGGCAGGCGCTGGAGGTTGAGTCCGATCGTCTGCAGCGTATTATTGAGGGGCTGGTGCGGGAGGGGTTCCTGCAGCGGCAGGGCAGACGTTATCTTATACCGTCAGCCTGAGTTCCACCCCCCAGGGGGCCGGCCGCTCGCCTTCCTGCGTCAGCACCCACAGGGTGGGAAATTCCATCCGCTCCGGCACCGGGCCGATGCCGTCGGTCAGGTAGATCACCGCCGCCGGCAGGGGATGCAGGGTCTTGGCGTAGTCGAACACCGGCCGCAGGTCGGTGAAGCCGCCGCCGTCGTACCGTTGGGCCACGAAGGAGCTGGTGCTGAAGGCCTCCACTCGCTGGATGCGGCTATTGGCGTAGACCACCGTCAGCTGGCAGTCGCGACCCCGGGCAAGGCTCACCAGTTCAGCGGCAAAGGCCTCCCGCAGCGCCACGATATTGGTGGAGTCGCTGACGTCGACCCCCACCAGCAGGTTTAGTTTGCGGCGTTTGCGGATGCCGGGGGTGCTGTGCTCAAAGCGGCGGTGTTCACGCATCCAGGTGGTGCTGCGGCCGGTGCGGCCGGCAGTGGCGATGAACTGCCGCAGTACCTGCCGCCAGGGGATCGGCGCCGGTTGCAGCAGGTGGTCAACCACAGCGCGGATATCGGCCGGCGTCTGTCCGTCGCTGCCTTGCAGGGCATCACGCACCAGGCTTCGTACCATCTCTTCCGCCAGGGTCAGTGGCGTGCCGTCGGCCTCCTGCCAGGCCTCGTGGCTGTCGATGGTCTCGGCCTCCTTGAGCGCATCAGCCGGTCCTGTGCCGGCAGAACCACCCTGGCAGTCCTGCTGATTGCCTCCGGCACCGCTGCCATCTACATTACCGAAATCAAAGGTCGGCACGATCAGGTCGTAGTACTCCTCGGCAGCCAGCCCCGTTTCTAGCCGGTAGTTGGCGGGCTGCAGGGCGCCGGGCGGCAGGTTTGCAATGCCGGGGTTAATGGCCAGGTCGCAGGCCACGTCCCAGTCGTGGGGGTTGCGATGCCGCCGTCGTAAGGGATGCAGATGCAGCAGATGCTTGAGCAGATGCTCCAGCAGCGCCTCCTGCTGGAGCGGCTGCAGGGAACCGAAGGCAGGCCCGTCCACGCTGAGTACCGGGATGCCGTCGCGAATGGTGATGCCGGCGCTTTTGGTCTGATCGTGCAAGGCTTCCCGGCGCAGGTTGAGCAGCAGGTGACCGTAGAAGGGGCGACTCTTCAACAGGCGGATAATGGCGTTTTCCAGGCTGGTCATGCTGTCAGGGTAGCCCAAAGCCGGCCTGGATGTCAAAGCGGCAAAATCCAGTGGCACCCGGTAGCGGAGTATGCTATAAAATCTTCTCATCTTTCGTGAAACAAGCCGGTTTTCCGGCATCAGGAGGAATGCTCAGATGGCAGACGAGAACAAGCCGCAGGTACTGTTGGAGACCAGCAAGGGGACTATCACCCTTGAACTGAATAAGGAAAAGGCGCCGATCACCGTCAAGAATTTCCTGAGCTACGTTAAGGACGGCTATTACGATGGCCTGATCTTCCACCGGGTGATCAAGGATTTCATGATCCAGGGCGGTGGTCTTGATGCGGATATGCAGCCCAAAAAGACCAAGTTCGCCATCAAGAACGAGGCCCAGAATGGTCTGAAGAACCTGCGCGGCACCGTGGCCATGGCCCGCACCGCCCTGGTTGATTCGGCCACCTCGCAGTTCTTCATCAACACGGTCGACAACGCCTTCCTGGATAACCGGGGCAAGCGCCAGGAAGATTTCGGCTACTGCGTCTTCGGTCAGGTGATCGACGGCATGGAGGTGGTGGACGAGATCCGTCAGGTAAAGACCGGCACCAAGGCCGGCCATGGCGATGTGCCACTGGAGCCGATCACCATCATTTCGGCCACGGTTATTGAATAAACCGAATCAGGCAGCAGTAACAAACAAGGGCCGTGAGTCTCAAGACTCACGGCCCTTGTCGCGTTTTGGTCAAGGTTACTGCCTAAAAGCGGAACCAGACCCCGCCCAGGATCATGGTCTGGTCGTCGCTGACAAGGTGGCGGGCTTCGATATTCACCGAGAGAAACGGCAGCGGCAGTGAGATATCGACCCCTCCCTGGATGGTCATGGTGCGGGAGCGCTCGTCGCCCTGGTCGGCCGGGTTGGCTGAATCGGTATCGTTGTTGGCGTAGTAGATGCCGCCGATACCGGCGTAGGGCTTCACAAACGGCAGCGGCAGGTGGCCGTTCAGGTAGCCGCCCAGCGCCATAGTGTCCGATTCCTTGTAATACCAGTCCTTGTCATACTCGATCCGGGTGTAGCCCAGCGTGGCACCCAGGCTGACCAGCGGGATCGGGAAGTAGCGTGCCGCCACCTCGGCGGTGCCACCGTCTTCCTCAACGGTGCGTCCGAAACGGGCGCCGAGGTCAAAGCTGGCAGCCTCGGCCAGGGTCGTCAGAGACAGGGATAACAGTACGGCAGTCAGCATCAGTCGCATCTTCATGGTTTTCTCCTCCGGGTGGTCGTATTGGTTGCAGTAACCTTGCGGGCCGCATAGCGTCGCAGGGTGGTCGACAGTCCTGACGGCGTTCCATCGAAGCTGACCACCGGACAGCCCAACGCCTGGCTGACATCGGCCGGGGTCATATTGTCAAGGAAACAGCCTTCGCCTTCCTTCAGCATCACCCCCGGCAGCAGCACCAGCTCTCCCAGTTCCTGGCCTGTAAGGGCGGTGATGATATCCGAGCCGCTGATCAGGCCGGTTACGGTGACGCTCTCGCCGAACAGCAGGTTCGGAATGGCGTGGACAGCCAGCTCTGCTCCGGTCTTTTCCGCCAGTGCCGCAACGAAATCAGACACGAAGCCGGCCGCCGACCGTCCGGTGACCAGTGTTGCCTGTAGGGGGCGGGGCAGCGGCTTGGCCCGTTTGATCACCGCTGCTGCCTGGTGCTGGAACCAGGGCACCATGCCGACCCCGTTTTCCCACTGCGGCAGGTCGCCGTACTCCTTGAGGGGCGGGAAGGGGTGGCCGGCCTTGAGGAAGAGCTCGTCAGCCAGTTGCAGGAACGGTGTGCGTAACCGTTTGTTGAGGGCCCGCATCCGTGGCAGCCATGCGTTGAGAAATGCTGCCGCATAGCCACTGTCCACCGCGGTCAACTGGGGCAGGCGCTGGCGATGGCTGGTCAGTCCCACCGGCACCACGGCCAGGGATTGCACTGCCGGGTAGAGGGCTGCCAGGTCGCTGACGGTCCGTTCCAGTGTCTCGGCATCGTTGAGGCCGGGGCAGAGCACCACCTGGGTATGCATCTGGATGCGGCCCGCAGCCAGCCGGGTCAACTGCTCCAGGATCGGCGGGATGTTGCTTTTACCCAGCAGGCGTTCCCGCACTACCGGATCGGTGGCGTGTACTGAGATGTAGAGCGGTGACAGGCGTAACCTGATGATCCGGCGCAGCTCGGACTCTTTCAGGTTGGTCAGGGTGACGTAGGTTCCATGCAGGAAGGAGAGCCGGTAGTCTTCGTCTTTCACATACAGCGGACGTCGTAGCCCTTTGGGCAGCTGGTGTACGAAGCAGAAGACGCAGTTGTTGCCGCAGCGTTTCGGCTCCGGCGGGGCAAAGGACAGACCCAGTGGCTCACCCGGTTCAGGTTCAAGCCACACGAACCGTTGCTGGCCGTCCTGATCGGCAACGGTCAGTTCAGCTTCTTCGTGACTGACCAGCCAGGAGTAGTCGATCAGGTCGCGCAAGCGTTGACCATCAATGGCCAGCAGTCGCTCACCGGGCAGCAGTCCGGCCCGTTCCGCCGCCGAACCGGGCGCTATGCTTTTAATCACCAGGCCGCTCATCTCAGGTGCCTTGATAAAATGCTGAAGAGCGGTAATAGGTCAGCAGATGTCCGGCCAGCACCTTGAGGATTGCCGCCACCGGTATCGCCAGCAGCATGCCGCTGATACCCATCAGTTGCCCGCCGATCAAGAGCGCCACTATGGCGATCAGGGGGTGTAGCCCCACCGTGTTGCCCACCACCTTGGGGGTGATCACGGTCCCTTCCAGCGCCTGGACCAGGGCGAACCAGCCCAGGCAGAGCAGGGGGTGCAGCAGATCGTGGAACTTGAGGACCGCCATCAGCATCGACAGCACGATTCCCAGCATGGTGCCCAGATAGGGGACGATGAAGGCAGCGCCTGACAGGGTGCCGATCACCACGGCCAGATCGATGCCGATCAGCCAGAGCCCCGCGGAATAGAGCACCGCCAGGATGGCGCAGACCAACAGCTGACCACGCACAAAACCGGCCAGCACCTCGTCGAATTCCTTAACCAGCAGCCCCAGCTGCTCACGGAAGCGCAGCGGCGGCAGTTCCTTCAGCCAGGCTGTCAGCAGCGGCATGTCAGCCAGCAGATAAAACAGGTAGATCGGGATGATCAGGTAGCCCAACAGGTTGAGGATCAGGCCGACGGTGGAACTGACCGCCTGCTGCAACCACTGCAGGATCGGTTTGGCAATATCAAGGGCAGATCCCTTAAATGTCAGCGCCAGATTGGTCAGCTGCTGGCTGAGCCGGTCCGGTGTGTCGATCTGCAGGTAGCTCTTGATCTTGAGCGGGATCAGTTCGTAGAGCTGGGTGGCGTAGGCCGGGATGTTCAGCTGGACCTTGGACAGCTCCGATTTGATCGCCAGCGTCAGCAGCAGCAGCACCAGGCTGATCCCGATCAGGGCCAGGCTGAACACCAGCAGCACGCTCACGGTCCTGTTCAGCCCACGCTGTTCCAGCTTGTTGACCAGCGGGTTCAGCAGGTAGGCCAGGGCCAGGGCGATAAACAGCTGCACCAGTACGGCGCCGGCCTTGAACCAGACCAGCAGGGTGGCTGCCAGCAGCAGGCAGAGGACGGTCAGCAATAGTTTAGAGCTACGGGGCATAGGGTCAGGAGATCTGGGGGCAGTTTAACCCCCGGTCTGGTTATTGGTGATGCAGGCGGAAGGTGCCGTCCACCGAGGTGATGGTGGCGATGGCGTGCTTGTAGAGCAGGATGTCGCCGCCGGCGTCAAGCAGTAGCGAAAAGTTGTCGAAGGATTTGATATACCCCTCGATGGCATCACCGGACATCATCCGTACGATCACCTTGACCCGTTCTTTGCGGGACTGGTTCAGATACTGATCCTGAATGTTGAAGGGGGTCTTGGACATGGGGCCTCTCTCCTTCTCTCGAGAACATAGCAACGAATGCAGCGATAGTAGCAGAGTTTTGCGGATATGCAACCCACTGCAGGTCAGGTTCACGGCGGAACCAGGTCAACTGACGCTTTGCCAGATGGCGGGTGTTGCGTTTGATCAGCTCAAGCATGGCCTCCAGCGGCAGTTCGCCGTGCAGGTGGGCCAGCACCTCCCTGTAGCCGATGGCCTGCAGCGGTTTGGCATCGGCAGGCACGCCGGCCTGTAGCAGGCCACGTACCTCATCAACCAAGCCAGCGTTCAGCATCAGCTCCACCCTGCGGTCGATGCGCCGGTACAGCTCCTCCCGTACCAGGTCGAGGCAGAGCAGCAGGGCGTCGTAGGGCTGATCGCTAAAGCCGTGTTGCTCATGAAAGCTGGATAACGGCCTGCCGGTGGTGTGCCACACCTCAAGAGCCCGCAGGATGCGCACCAGGTTGTTGGGATGGCAACGGGCGGCCGTCTCTGGATCTACCTGGCGCAGTTCTTCCAGTAGTGTCGCTGCACCCTGCAGGTCGGCGCGCATTTTAAGCTGCTGGCGCAGGGCCGGATCCTCTCCCGGCGCGTCGGTCAGTCCGCGCAGCAGTACCCGCAGGTAGAGCCCGGTGCCGCCCACCACCAGGGGCAGTTTGCCCCGCGTAAGGATGTCGTCGATGGCCTGGCTGGCTTCAGTGCGAAAGTCGGCGGCGGTAAACGGTTGGGTCGGCTCACGGATGTCCAGCAGGTGATGGGGGACACGCCGGCGCTGTTCCGGGGTCGGCTTGGCGCTGCCGATGTCCAGGCCACGATAAATGGTCAGGGAATCGGCGCAGACGATCTCGCCATCCAGCTGTTCGGCCAGTTCCAACGCCAGGTCTGATTTTCCAGACGCGGTTGGCCCTGTAATGACAACGATCCGTGGTTTCATGTCCGCTTGAACAGTTTTTCCAGCTCACGCAGGGTGATGGTGTGGGAGACCGGGCGGCCATGGGGGCAGTGGGCCGAAAAATCGGTGCGGTCCATCTCCGTGAGCAGCGCTTCCATCTGACGCCGGTCCAGGGGGTGCGTGCCGCGCACCACGCTGTGGCAGGCCACCCGCGACAGCAGATCGTCCCGCAGCTGCTCAAAGGAACCGCTGGCGCCGATGGTGGCCAGGTCGGCCAACAGGTCGTGCAGCAGCCGTAGCGGCTCGGTGGTGGCGGTAATGCGTGGCACGGCATTCAGCAGGAAGGTCTGGCCGCCGAACTCCTCCAGCTCAAAGCCCAGGGCCAGCAGTCCCTGGCGGTGGCGACGGGCCGCGTCGGCCTCGGCAAAGGAAAGCTCGACGGTTTCGGGCAGCAGCAGGCGCTGTGATTCAACGCCGCTAGCTAGAAATGACCGCTTGAGTTGTTCAAAGCGCACCCGTTCGTAGGCGGCATGCTGGTCGATGATCACCAGTTCGTTGTCGCCCTGGCAGAGGATGTAGGCTGCCTGGAACTGGCCGATCACCTGCAGTGATGCAAAGTAGCCGGCGGTCTCCGGTTGTGGCTCGCAGCAGGCGTAGGGGGGAGGCGTTTCCTGTACCGTTGGTGGCGTCGGGCCTGCCGGCGGATCAGCCATGAAGCGATAAAGGGCCTGCTGCACCCCCTGCTGGTGGCTGGCCAGGGGCCGCTGCGGGACACTGGTGGCGGGGGCTGTCCGTTGAGCCGGCGTGCGCTGCAGCCAGGGGGAGCGGCTTAAGGCCTCGGACAGCACCGACTGGATCGTGTCGTGCACCTGTCCCTGACGCCGGAAACGGACCTCATGCTTGGTGGGGTGGACGTTGACATCTACCTCGTCCAGGGGCAGTTCGATGAACAGGGCCAGCAGCGGGTAGCGCCCTTTTTCCAGCACGGGCCGCCAGGCCTGCAGGATGGCATGCTGCACTACCTTGTCCCGGACAAAACGGCCATTAATGAAGGTAAAGATGGAGCCGGCGCTGGAACGGCTGGCGCTGGGTGGGGCCAGGTAGCCACTGACCAGGGCGGCGGCGCTCTCGCCCTCGAAGGGGTAGAGGGGCGTGCCACGGGCCATCAGCCGTTGCAGGCGCGGCAACAGGTCACCGGCTGTTACGCGAAATAGTTCCCGGCCATCGTTGATGTAGCAGAAAGCCACATCGGGCCGCGAGATGGCCAGTCGCACGACCAGGTCGCCGACGTGGGCTGCCTCGGTCTCGGTGCTGCGCAGGAATTTGAGTCGGGCCGGGGTATTGAAGAACAACTGCTCAACCGTGATCTCAGTTCCGGGGGCCATGCCGCAGGCCGCAACCTGCTTGATGCGGCCCCCCTCCACCTGAATTTCGGTTCCTTCGATGCTGTCGTTTTGGCGGCTTTTGAGGCGCAGCCGGGCTACCGAGGCGATGGCCGGCAGCGCCTCGCCGCGGAACCCCAGGCTGTTGATGCAGTCCAGATCGCTGTCGCTGGCGAGTTTGCTGGTGGCGTGGCGTTCCAGGGCCAGCAGACTGTCCTCGCGGGACATGCCGTGGCCGTTGTCGCTGACACGGATCATCCGTCGGCCGCCGTTGCTGATCTCAAGGCGGATATCCGTTGCGCCGGCGTCCAGGGCGTTCTCAACCAGTTCCTTGACCACCGAGGCGGGGCGTTCCACCACCTCGCCGGCAGCGATCTTGTTGGCCAGGCTCTCGGACAGTATCTTGATGCGTGGCGGCACGGTTACTCCATGCAAAAAGAGCGGGCTGGCCCGCTCTTTTTGATTCTCACTATGGGTGGACTGCCGATCGGGGGTGCTTACTCAGGTTTGCCCAGATCGCCAAACAGACTGCTGAAGTCATCGTCGGTTTTCTTGGGGGCTGCCTGCTGGGGTGCTGCGCCGGAAGCGGCCGGTTCAGGTGTGTCGTCCCAGGAGAAGCTGTTCAGTTCAAACCCCTGGCCTGCTGCTTCCTGTGGCGCAGGGGCAGCTTTCGGCGCGGTCGGGGTGCTCTCCAGCAGTTCGGCAAACGGATCCTGGGCAGCCGGAGCTGGCGCATCGAGGGAGGCGCCGGACGTACCGGAGACAAAGGCAAAGGGGTCGCTGGGGGCAGCCGGTGCCGCAGGCTCTTCGTGCTGGGGCAGATCAAAGGTGAAGGCGTCGTTGGCCGGTTCCTGGGACGGATGGTGTTCCGTCTCTCCTGCACCAAGGGATTTGGCCATGCTGGCCCGCACCGCTGCCGGCAGTACGATCGGGGTAAGGCCGTGGGTCTGGCGGAACGCGCTCAGGTCATTGGAGCATTTGCGGCAGCTGTCGCTGGTCTCGAAGCTGATATAACCACACTTGGGACATTTCATGCACGGCCTCCTTAGATATCGCCCCATTTATACTGCAGAATGGCGGTCATGGCAAGGGCAGCGGTTTCAGTACGCAGAATCCGCTCGCCCAGGGTTACAGGTGTAAAGCCCCACAGTGAAAAAGCCTCGGCCTCGCCCGGCTCAAAACCGCCTTCAGGGCCGATGGCGATGGCGACCCGGCTTGGCCTGGGCTGGCCCTCCAGCAGCTCACGCAGCGGCGAGGGGGTGCCCCGCTCCCAGAGCAAGAGCTTCAGGTCGGCGTTGGCGGCGCTGGCAGCTGCGGCTGCAGCGGTGGGATGCCAGGCCACGTCGGGCTGATCGAAGCGTTCCGATTGACGGGCCGCTTCAGACACAATCTTGTTCCAGCGCTCCAGGCGATGCTGCAGTTTCTCGCCGGCCAGTTTCGGCACTGAACGGTCGGCCCGGAAGATGGCGAATTCGCTGACCCCCAACTCGGTGCCTTTTTGCAGCACCAGTTCGATCTTTTCGCCGCGGGGCAGTCCCTGGATCACGGTGATGGCCGGGGCATCGGGAAATTGCGCCGCCTCCAGGGTGGCGGTGATCCGTACGGCGGTCCATTCCTGGGTAACCTGGTCGATCAGCCCCTCGTGACGGCGGCCCTGCTCATCCACCAGCAGTACCTCGTCACCAGGACGCATCCGCAGCACCCGCACCATGTGATGGTGCAGCTGGCCATCATAGGAGCCGTAGCCGTCACGGATGCTGCGTGAGCTGACCACAAAGCGGCGACGGCTCATGACTGCTTCCGATAGCGCAGGCAGCGCCATTCGCCGGCAGCCAGTGAGGCCTCCAGCGTCAGCGGCTGCGGGGCAAAACCGTCAATCACATACTGCTCACGCTCGGCCAGGATGCCGGACAGCACCAGCAGTCCGCCCGGCAGCAGGCGGCGGGTCAGTTCCGGCGCCATCCGCACCAGTTCCTCGGCCAGGATGTTGGCCAGGATTACCCGGTAACCGGTCGGCAGCTGTTCCAGTGGGGTGGTGCTGCAGGCAACGGCGTCGGCCACCCGGTTCAGGCGACAGTTTTCATCTGCCACCAGCACCGCCTGGGGATCGATATCCACGGCGTCGATCCGCGTGGCACCCAGCTTGGCCGCAGCGATGGCCAGGATGCCCGAGCCGGTCCCCAGATCAAGCAGCGGGGCCTCCTGCCGGGGTTCTTCAACCAGGATCTGCTCCAGACACTCCAGGCAGAGCCGGGTGGTCTCGTGGCCACCGGTACCGAAGGCCATGCCGGGGTCAAGGATGATGGTTTGACGTGTCTCGTCTGGAGCCGGTGTCTCCCAGGAGGGCAGGATCAGCAGTCGCTTGCCCACCGGCAGTGGTTTGAAATGCTCTTTCCAGGAACTGGCCCAGTCTTCTTCGGCGATCATACTGACCTGGGGTGGCGTTGGCTGGTAGTCCGGCAGCTGCGGGGGCAGCTGGTTTAGAAAGGCAGTCAGGGCGGCCAGGTGCTGTTCGATCGGGCAGGGGACGCTGAAGTAGCTGGTGATGGTGACCGTGTCACTGGTCGGGATATCGTCGGTTGAAAAGGTATCCACGTTGCGGTTGTCGGTGCAGACGCCGCAACCGGATCGTTCAGACAGGTAGTCGGCCACCGCCTCTGCCAGGGGGGCTGGGACGTCGCAACTGACCTGATACCATGCTGATGCCATGCTGTCTCCTTGGTTCACAATGGGGCGCAAGGTAGCAGAATGGCTGGGCCCTGACAACAAAAAATCTTGACAAAGCCACGGTAGCCGACTAGTTTTTTCATTAAAATTTTGGCATAGTTACTGTCCCGACGGGAGTGGGTGGCGCACGATGAAAACAATCTATGTCTTGTCAGATTCCACCGGCGAGACCGCCGAGCGGGTGGTCAAGGCTGCCCTTTCTCAGTTCGGGGGCAGTGATGTGCGGATTGTGCGCCTCGGCAAGGTGACCAATCAGCTTGAGGTGCAGCAGGCCATGGCCACGGTGACCGTCGACGGCGGTCTGCTGGTCTATACGCTGGTGGATACTGATCTGGCCGTTGCCGTGCATACCATTGCTGAAGAATATGGCCTGATGGCCTTTGACCTGCTGTCGCCGCTGTTGCACAGTCTGTCGATCTTTCTGGGGGCGGCAGCCCAGTCCACCCCCGGCCTGCTGCACCAGATCGACACCAACTATTTCCGGCGCATGGAGGCGGTCAACTTCACCGTCAAGCACGACGACGGCCAGGAAACCCGCGGTCTGAACAAGGCCGATCTGGTGCTGGTGGGTGTTTCCCGCTCATCCAAGACACCGCTTTCGATGTATTTGGCCCACAAGGGTTACAAGGTGGCCAACGTGCCGTTGGTAAAAGGGATTGAGCCGCCGGCAGAGCTTGATCGCATCGATCCCAAGAAGGTAGTGGGCCTAGTGATCAGCCCCAGACGTCTGGTGGAGATCCGGACCTCCCGCCTGGTGAACATGGGTCAGAGCATGCGTAACAGCTATGCCGATTATGAGCGGGTGGAGGAGGAGATCAGCTTCTGCCGCCAGTACTTTCGGCGTCATCCCGATTGGCTGATGATCGACGTCACCAATAAATCCATCGAAGAGTCTGCCTCTGAAATACTGCGGCGACTCGGTGCGCAACAGTCTTACTGAGGGGGAACCATGCGGATTCTGGTGGTTGAAGATGAAAAGAAGGTGGCGGCCTTCATCAGGCGGGGGCTTGAGGAGGAAGGCTATAGTGTCGATGTTGCCTATGACGGTGCTGAAGGCGTTCAGATGGCTGAAAGCGTCTCCTACGATCTGTTGATCATGGATGTGATGCTGCCCAAGAAAGACGGGCTGACGGTGGTCAAAGAGCTGCGTCAGGCTGGCAGGAGCATGCCGGTGTTGATGCTGACCGCCCGCGATACCACCGACGATATCGTGGCCGGCCTGGATGCCGGATCCGACGATTACCTGACCAAGCCGTTTGCCTTTGCCGAGTTGTCGGCCCGGGTCAGGGCGCTGGTGCGGCGCAGCGTGATGGAGCGCGGTGCCGAGCTTGTGTTTGCCGACCTGCGGATGGACCCGGTCAGTCATCAGGTCTGGCGCGGGGAGCGGGAGATCGACTTGACCGCCAAGGAGTACGGCCTGCTGGAACTGTTGATGCGCAACCCCAACACGGTGCTCTCCCGGACGACCATCGCCGAGCAGGTCTGGGAACATACCTTTGATACCTTCACCAATATCATCGACGTCTACGTCAACTATCTGCGCAAAAAGGTCGATAAAGGTTTTGAGCGTAGATTGATCCATACCGTGCGCGGCCAGGGCTATGTGCTGCGCGAAGGCTAGCAACCAGGAGGTTTCTACGATGCGTTTGTTCAGGCTGTTGTGTCTAAGTATCATACTGGGCGCCGGGCTTTTGCTGTCGGTGCCGTCAGGCGGGCAGGCCAAGACGGTCAGCCCTGATTTTGTCGAACTTTCCAAGCGGCTCAAGCCGACGGTGGTCAACATCCGCACCGTCAAGAACATCAAGCCCAAGGTTGGCGGCCGGCCGGTCAACCCGTTCATGGGTAATGATCTGTTTAATGAGTTTTTTGGTCCGTTCTTTGGTCAGCAGATGCCCCAGCAGCCGCGCAAGCAGCAAGGCATGGGCACCGGCTTCATCATCAGCCCGGACGGCTATATCCTGACCAATAACCATGTGGTGGGTGGCACCGACGAGATCATGGTCAAGCTGTCCGATGGCCGTGAGCTGAAGGCCGAGCTGAAGGGCCAGGACGACAAACTTGATATTGCCCTGCTCAAGATCAACGATAGCAAGCCGCTGCCGGCCGTCGAACTGGGGGACAGCGATGCGCTGGAGGTGGGCGAGTGGGTGATGGCGATCGGCAATCCGTTCGGCTTGGCGCATACCGTGACAGCGGGTATCGTCAGCGCCAAGGGACGGGTGATTGGTAGCGGCCCCTACGACGACTACATCCAGACCGATGCCTCGATCAACCCCGGCAACTCCGGTGGCCCGCTCTTTAATAGCGCAGGTCTGGTGATCGGTATCAATACCGCCATCATCGCCGGTGGTCAGGGGATCGGCTTTGCCATCCCCAGCACCATGGCAAAGGCGGTGGTGGAACAGCTCAAGACCACCGGCAGGGTGGTGCGGGGTTATCTGGGGGTCAATTTTGACCAGTTGAACCCCAAATTGGCAGCCTCACTGGGGCTCCCTTCGGATAAAGGGATCATCGTTACCCACGTCGAAGCGGGGTCTCCGGCCGACAAGGCCGGTTTCAGGCGTGAGGATGTGATCGTTGAGTTCGACGGTCGCCCGGTCAACGGTGACACTGACCTGCCCAAGGTGGTGGCTGCCACCCCGGTGGGTAAGACGGTCAAGGTGGTGATCTATCGCAAGGCCAAGCGCCAGGTGCTGACCGCCGTGGTGGGACAGAGCAAAGAGGCGACAGCGGCAGCCAAGCCGGGCAGCGCGCCGGAGAGCGCCGGCATCGGTGTCAGTGTGCGTGAGCTGACCCCTGATTTGGCCCGCCAGTTGGGGCTGCGCGATGAAAAAGGGGTGGTGGTGTCCGAGGTCAAGCCCGGCACACCGGCCGAGGATGCTGGCCTGGTGAGGGGTGATCTGGTGCTGGAGTTCAACGGGCAGCCGGTTGAGAACCTGGAGGCCTTTGCCAAGCTGGCCAGCAAGGTCAAGAAGGGTGAAGTGATTCGCCTGCTGCTGCGTCGCCCCGATGGTTCCTTTGGGTATGTCGCCGTGACTGCAGACTGATACGGTCACTGTAATTACGAACGGACAGGGGCGGCCTGCTGGTCGCCCCTGTGCTGTTTGGAGGTCAGATGTTCAATCGGTATGTTCAACCGCTGCGAGGCCTGATCCAGATCGTTTTTTTGCTGCTCAGCCTGCTGATCGGCTTTCAGTTCGTCCGTTTTGTGGGGGCGTTGTTCTCTGGAGGGCCGTTGCCGCTTCGTCCGGCTGCCATTGAGGCCTTTTTGCCGATTTCGGGTCTCTATGGTGCCGTGGCCTGGCTGAAAGGGGGCGGCATCAACCCGGTCCACCCGGCAGCAGTGGTGATCTTTACCACCATCGTTGTCATCGCACTGTTGTTGCGTCGGGCCTTCTGCTCATGGATCTGCCCGATCGGCACCATCTCGGAGTGGCTCTGGAAGCTGGGGTTTCGCAAGCTGCAGCGCAACCTGACGCCGCCCCGTTGGCTTGACAGCAGTCTGCGGGTGATCAAACACGTGCTGCTGGGCTTTTTTCTGGCTACTGCCCTGTCCTGGTCATTGGAGGCGCTGGAGGGATTTCTCTATAGCGGCTACCATGCCGTGTCTGACGTCAAGCTGCTGCAGCTGTTCCGCTCTCCATCCGTGACAACCCTGGCGGTGGCAGCGCTGTTGCTGGCGCTCTCCATTCCGCTCCGTAACCCGTTCTGTCGCTACCTCTGCCCCTACGGCGCCCTGCTGGGGGTAGTGGCGCTGGTCTCGCCCCTGGCGGTGCAACGCGACCCCAAACAATGCGTCTCCTGCGGTGTTTGCAACCAGGTCTGTCCCTCGCGGCTGGATATCATGCATGCTAGTCGGGTCAACCAGCAGGAATGCCTGGGCTGCTGGCGTTGTATCAGCCACTGCCGGGTACACAGCGCCTTGAGTATGCGGGCCTTTGGTCGCTACACCCTGCAGGGGATTGTCTTTGCCCTGCTGGTGCTGCTGCTGTTCTGGGGCGGCACCCGACTGGGCAAGGCCAGCGGCCACTGGCAGACCATCGTCAGCCCGGCTGATTACCGTGAGCTGCTGGGGCAGTAGCCTAACGAACCGGTGATGTGACCGGCTTCGGATGCTCAAGCCCCTGCCGGTTGAGTGGGTTCGGCCGTTCCTGGGTCTCTTCGCCTGGGTCTTCGCCGTAGCCGGTCACCGAGAGCTTGTCCTTGCTGCTGGTAGCCTTGGGTTTTTTCGCTGGCTTGGCCTTGACCGGCCGGATGCTGGCAGGCTTCTCCACCTGCTTCACCAGTGGAGCCTCATGGTGTGCTGCCGGGGCGTACAGCGGGAGCAGCAGGATACAACAGGCGGTCAGGATCGTGGTGGTGCGCATGGTTCGACTCCTTTCTGGTGTCTGCCGTTAACAGTCTGGCGTGTGCCATGAACTCTATCGCTGGTGCTGGCCGTCGTCAAGCTGACCGCCGGCGATACGGAAAAGGTATTGATAATTGACCGTAACTACGGTTAGTGATAACTGTTTCAGGCACTGCAGTAAGTGCTATCAGAAGGGATGAGTGAGCCGCATGGGAGTCTATTCAAATACTGTCAGCTTTGCCCAGTACCGGATCAGTGGTGACCTGCCGCGTGAGGAGCGCTTCGAGTGGCTGTCTGCCGCACTGAGCGGGAGAATCTTTACGTCTATCGAACAGTCGGCCGAGGAACAGGCCGAAGGTTGGACCTGTACCGACCGTCCCGATGACCCGGATTTCAACAATGCGGCTGCGTTCTGGCGTGACCGGTACCTGTTCTTTACCTACCGCCGCGACCAACGCCGCATCCCGGCCGCGCTGCTCAAGTCGCATATCGGCCGGGCTGAAGGCGATTATCTGGCCAAACGGCCGGAGTTGAAACGCCCGCCCAAGCGGGAGCGGGAGGAGATTAAAGAACGGGTGCGGCTGGGTCTTTTGACTCGCAGCCTGCCGTCCCCGGCCACGGTGGATCTGGCCTGGCAGCAGGACAGCGGCCTGCTGAACCTGTTCAGTGCCTCCGCCAAGACCATGGAGCGTTTTGAGGAACTGTTTGTCAAGAGTTTTGAGAACCTGCGC
Source organism: Trichlorobacter sp. (assembly GCF_034008105.1). NCBI lineage: Bacteria > Pseudomonadati > Thermodesulfobacteriota > Desulfuromonadia > Geobacterales > Geobacteraceae > Trichlorobacter > Trichlorobacter sp. The sequence goes on along the minus strand of NZ_JAVEPN010000003.1, from coordinate 112,831 downwards.
CCACAGTTGATCTATCCCTATCGCCGGGCGCTGGGGCTTTTGGATGAGGCCGGCCAGCAGCAGCTGGCCGCCTTAAATCAGGCCGGTTCAGATGCCGCCCTGGACGAGATCCAGAGCAACCGCTGGCTGGGGGAGGAGTTCCTGCTCTGGCTGCTGCAGGCTGGTCTGGAAGGCGGCAGTTTCAGGGTGCAGGTGCCCGGTTCCTATGAGCAGGGCACGCCGTTTGCCGCCTGGATCGACGACCGGATCCAGTTGCAGGGCGGCGGCGAGGGTGGTCCGCAGAAGGTGGCGGTCAGCGGTTCCCAGGACAGCTATCTGGAGGCCCGCTCGGCCCTTAAAAGCGGCAAGGCCATCAGCAGCGCCGCCATTTATCTTGAAAAAGATGAACTGCAGTGGCGCTTTGTGTTGAACGCCGAGCTGTTTACCTTTGGCGCCTTCAAGTGCCCGCCGGTCAGGGTGGAGCGGGAGGGGGTCGAGGAGTTGTCAGAGCGCGAATCGGCCTTTTATGAGCGGATGTACCTGCTGGAGGCCGGACTGCAGATGTTTGATTCGCTCCTGCTGGTCTTTCTCAAGGAACGTATCGGAGCTGGCTGGGCCGAACGACAACAACAGATCAGCGCCTGGCTGGAAGGGTAATCACCATGAAGTTCATCGATGAAGTCACCCTGCACTGCGCCTCGGGGCATGGAGGCGCTGGTTGTGTTTCCTTCCGGCGCGAGAAGTTTATCCCGTTTGGCGGGCCGAACGGCGGCGATGGCGGCCGGGGTGGCGACCTGATTTTTGAGGCCACCAAGTCGCTTTCAACCCTGCTTGAGCTACGTCACAAACAGCATCAGAAGGCCGAACGCGGCCATCATGGCATGGGTAAGGATCGTCACGGCGCCGCCGGTGCTGATCTGATCATCAAGGTGCCGGTGGGCACTCTGATCAAGGATGCTGAGACCGGTGAGGAGCTGGCCGACCTGACTGAGGATGGCCAGCGGATCGTACTGCTCAAGGGCGGTCGTGGCGGGCAGGGTAACGCCCGCTTTGCCACTGCCACCAACAAGGCCCCAAAATTTGCCCAGCCGGGTGAAGAGGGGCAGGAGCGCAAGCTGCGGCTGGAACTGAAACTGATGGCCGACGTGGGACTGCTGGGCCTGCCCAATGCAGGCAAGTCGTCGCTGATTGCCAAGGTCTCGGCGGCCCGTCCCAAGGTGGCCGACTACCCCTTTACCACACTGGCCCCTTCCCTCGGCGTGGTTGGTTACAAGGACTACCGCTCCTTTGTGATGGCCGATATCCCCGGTATCATCGAGGGGGCCCATGCCGGGGCCGGGCTGGGGCATCGTTTCCTGAAGCATCTGGAACGTTCCGGTATCCTGGTGCATCTGGTGGATATCTCCGGTCTGCCTGAGTCGGATCCCTTTGCTGCCTTTGAGGCGGTTAACCGCGAACTGGCCCTGTTCAGCGAAGAGTTGGGCGGCAAGGCCCAGATCGTGGCCCTGACCAAGATCGACCTGCCCACGGCCCGCGAGCAGTTGGAGACGGCCAGTGCCTGGTTCAAGGAACGCGGCATTGCTGTCTACCCGATTTCGTCGGCCACCGGTGAGGGGGTTGAGGCCTTGCTGGATGCCATCGCACAGCGTTTGTGGAGCGCACCGCAGGAGGAGTGGTAATGCGCAGGGAGCTGCTGCCGCAGGTGCGCAGGATTGTGGTTAAGGTGGGCAGCCGGGTGCTGACCGACGACCAGGGCGATCTGGATTACGCCGTAGTTCGCCAGATCAGCGCTGATATAGCTCAGCTGGTCAAGGACGGCATCCAGGTGGTGTTGGTTTCCTCCGGCGCGGTGGCTGCCGGCCGCAGTGCCTTGGGCATGACCGAGCGTCCCCGCACGATCCCCCAGAAACAGGCCGCAGCCGCCGTGGGGCAGACCCGGCTGATGCGGGCCTATGAAGAGGCCTTTGCCCCCTTTGGGCTGGCGGTGGGGCAGATCCTGCTGACCGCCGACGACCTGGCCAGCCGCCAGCGGTTCCTGAATGCCCGTGCCACCCTGGATGCCCTGCTGGCTGCCGGTGCGGTGCCGGTGATCAACGAGAACGATACGGTGGCGGTGGAGGAGATCAAGTTCGGCGATAACGACAACCTGTCGGCCCTGGTGACCAATGTGGCCGAGGCCGGCCTGCTGCTGATCCTGACCGACATCGAAGGGTTTTACAGCGCCGATCCACGTACCAACCCCGATGCCTGTTTGTTGCCGGTGGTGCAGGGCATCACCCGCGAGGTGGAGCGTGCTGCCGGCGGCAGTGGATCCAGTGTCGGCACCGGCGGCATGGCCACCAAGGTGGCGGCCGCCAAGAAGGCCGGCAAGCATGGTGTGCCGACGATCATGGTCTGCGGCAAGCGACCGGGCATCATCGCGGCGGCTGTGGCTGGCGAGCAGGTGGGCACCCTGTTTCTGCCGGCTGCCGATGGCATGAATCTCCGCAAGCACTGGATTGCCTACACCTTGCGTCCCAGCGGCAGGCTGGTGGTGGATGCCGGTGCCCGCAAGGCGTTGCTGGAAAAGGGAACCAGTCTGTTGCCCTCCGGGGTGACGGCGGTGGAAGGGCGCTTTGAGCGGGGCGCCTGTCTGCGGATCTGCGGCCCTGACGGCTCGGAGATCGGTCGCGGTCTGGCTGACTACAGCAGTCGCGAGATAGCCCTGTTGGCCGGACACAAGAGCTGCGAGATCGAGGAGTTGCTGGGCTATCGGTATGGCGATGAGGTGATTCACCGTGATAATCTGGTAGTGCTCTAAACGATCACCCTATACAAACGCTAAGGGCCCTGCCGGTGTGTACCGGCAGGGCCCTTTTGTTGTTTTATCTGCATATCGAATCAGGGCTGCTTGATGCTGAAGCCGGCCCCCTGGAAGCTCTCCTTGGTCTGCAGCACAGTCTGCAGTACCTCTACGCTGCCACGCAGGCCTTGCCCCTTGGCGTTGTCACGTACGAACACCGTCAGGCTGCGTTCGCTGAGCTGGCCGCTGGCAATTGAGCTGATCCGGCAGGCAGCCAACTGTTCGTTTTCGATCCAGCAGCTACTATCACTACCGGCGTTGGTCAGCTTAAGGTGCTTCGGCAGGCTGATCCGCAGATCGATCTCCTTGGCAACTGTAGAGCCGACATTGAGCACGGTTACCCGGTAGCTCAAGGTCTCACCGGGTGTTGCCGCCGGGCGCTGCAGCTTTGCCACTGCCCGTAACAGCGGGGCCTGGGTCGTGATCTGCAGTTCCTTGGTCTGGACCAGGTCGTTGAATTTGACTGATGCGGCCTTGATGGCCAGCGACTGACGGGAACCGTCCACCCGGTTGCCGGGCAGGGTGAAGGTCAGCAGACCTTTAAAGCTCTGTTTGGGAGCCAGCGGTATCTTTGAGAGTCCTCTGTGGCCTTCTTCGGCGGCGGTCAGTGTGCCGTTCAGGCCGGGCGGGAAGATCCCCTCCAGGCTGAACTCTTCTGTGCCGTTACCCTGGTTGACCAACTCAAAGGGGATCGTGGTGGCGGCGCCAGCCTCTGCGCGCAGATCGCCGGCCGGCGGCTCGATGCTGAAACTGATCGCGTCGCGGGCCGCCTTGATGGCTGCCAGCCGTTCACGTTCGCGACGTTCTGCCTCGGCCTTTTCACGTGCCAGTCGCTCGCGTTCGGCCCTTTCCCGTGCCAAGCGTTCACGTTCTGCCTTCTCGGCAGCGGCACGCTCGATGGCCAGCTGTTCGTTACGCACCTTGCTGGCTGCCAGCTGCAGCTGACGGTTGGGTGCTAGTTTCTCCCCGGCTTTTTGCCGTTTCCCCAGTGTCAGCAGCTCTTCCTCAACCGATCCGGCCAGTGTGCTGCTGCCAAATTCACCGCTGAACTGGTTGATGACACGGGCGGCAGTCTCGTTATCACCGGCCCGCTGATTGGAGCGGGCCAGCATCAGCAGTGTCACGTCACGCAACGGCGAGTCGGGAAAATGCTGGTTGAGCTGGTTGAGCTTTTCAGCGCTGAGCAGGTAATCCTTACGTTGAAAGGCGTTGAACGCCTCCATGAACAGCGATGAATCATCTACCTCGGCCTGCGCGGTGAACGCCAGGGCAAGGGGCAACAGGATGGTGCACAGCAGCAGGGTAATCGAACGGTGCATGCTTACTCCACAAAGCTTTTCAGTTTTTTGCTGCGGCTGGGGTGGCGCAGTTTGCGCAGGGCCTTGGCCTCGATCTGACGAATCCGCTCCCGGGTGACCTCAAAATCCTGGCCCACCTCTTCCAGGGTGTGGTCGCTCTTTTCACCGATGCCGAAGCGCATCCGCAGCACTTTTTCTTCACGGGGGGTCAGGGTGGACAAGACCCGCGAGGTCTGTTCCGACAGATTGGCCTTGATTACCGCCTCCAGCGGCGAGACCACACCCTTGTCCTCAATGAAATCGCCGAGATGGGAATCTTCTTCCTCGCCGATCGGCGTCTCCAGTGAGATCGGCTCCTTGGCGATCTTGAGCACCTTGCGCACCTTATCCAGCGGCAACTGCATCCGTTCGGCGATCTCCTCCGGTGCTGGTTCGCGGCCATTTTCCTGCACCAGCTGACGGCTGGTACGGATCAGTTTGTTGATGGTCTCGATCATGTGCACCGGAATCCGGATGGTGCGGGCCTGGTCGGCAATGGCGCGGGTGATGGCCTGCCTAATCCACCAGGTGGCATAGGTGGAGAACTTGTAGCCGCGCTGGTACTCGAACTTGTCCACTGCCTTCATCAGGCCGATGTTGCCCTCCTGGATCAGGTCCAGGAACTGCAGGCCGCGGTTGGTGTATTTTTTGGCAATCGAGACCACCAGTCGCAGGTTGGCCTCGATCAGTTCCGACTTGGCAATGCGGGCCTTATGCTCCCCTTCGCGGATGGCGCGGATCGCCTTGGACAGTTCGCTGGATTTGAAGCCCGACTCCTGCTCCACCTTGATCAGCTTGCGGGCGCCATTGCGCAGGCGTTTTTCAACCTTTTGCAGGTCCTCTTCATTCAGCTTGAGCGCCTTGAGAGCGGTCATCCCCTTGGCCTCGTCAAGCCGGAATTTTTCCAGCAGTTCGTTCAGCTTGTCAGCCGCGACGATGTTCTGTACTTCGGCCAGTTCGTGCTTGACCCGGGTCACCTTGCTGGACAGTTCTTTCAGCCGGTCGGCAACGCGGGTGATATGGCGGTCCTTCATCCGCAGCGACCGCAGCAGTTCGGCCTGATGTTCCTTGGCCTCTTTGAGCTGCTTTTCCAGTTCCTTTTTCTTGGCGGCGGCCTTGGCGCCCTCCAGGGCAGTAGCCAGTTCCGTTACCTGCTGGTCACAGGCGGCGATGGCGTCAATGGTCTCCAGCAGACGGTTCTTCTGGTGATCCTCTTCGTCCTCCTCCGTGTCAACCTCGGCGTCCTCTTCGATATCCTTGCTGATCTCTGAAGGGGTGATCTGGAACTTGCGCAGCTTCTCCCCCAGGGTCAACACCTCTTTGATGGTGATCGGGGTGTTGAGGATGATGCCGGCCACTTCACGGTCGCCGTCCTCGATCCGCTTGGCAATCTCCACCTCACCTTCGCGGGTCAAGAGTGATACCGAGCCCATCTCGCGCAGGTACATCCGCACCGGGTCGCTGGTGCGACCGATGGCGCCCGGTTCGAATTCAACCTCTTCCGCCTCACCCTCGGCCTCTTCTTCACCTTCTTCCAGGTCGATCTTGATCTTGGGGATCTTGACCTTCTGAGCTGTCTCGACGACCTCGATATCCATCTCGCCGAACATCCCCATCACATCGTCGATCTGCTCGGTGGCGATGTCGGGCGGCAGTATGTCGTTCACCTCGTCAAAGGTCAGGAACCCCTTCTCTTTGCCGAGGTCGATCAGCTGTTTGACTTCATCGATGTTCTTTTTTGCCATAGATACCAACCTTTGCAGGATCTGTATGAAACGTCTGATGCCTTGTTACTGTATCTCTGATTTCTGTTTTCGCAACTCATTGGCACGTTCCAACAGCTGCTGGTAATCGGGGTGATCGCTGGTCATGGTGGCCAGTTGCCGGACCACCTGTTTCAGTTCCTTGATGCCGCCGGACTGCTGCAAGCGTTGCCGGCAATCGTCGAAGGCGTGCCGCCAGTCATCCATGCCGGCCAGGTGCTGGTCTGCCATCAGCAGCCGCGCGGCCAGCTCTTTGTGGATCGGGTCGTCCAGGCGGCCAAAGAGCCGTTGCCAGAGCGTTTCCGGGTCGGCTGCGTTGTCTGCCTCAGCCAGCAGTGCTTCGGCCAGGGGCCGGTGCTGCTGATCAAGCAATTCCGTCAGTCCGTTTTTGCGGGCCTCGTCTCGCGCCCCGTCATAGTGGGCCAAGAGCAGCAGCAGGCTTTCCTGTATGCGATCCCGTGGCTGGGGGGGCGACGGCGCTGTCAGCGCAGTTTTTTGCTGCGGCGCTGCGGGACGCGGAACCGTGCGTTCACCTGCCAGACGTTTGCGGAAGGCGGACAGGTCAACACCCAGCAGGCGACAGATCTCCTTCTCGTACAGGTCGCGCTCCACCGGATCGGCAATCCGCTTGAATCGGGGCGCTATCTCGTCCATCAGCCGCACCTTGCGGTCGACGCTGTCCGGCGGTGTCTTGGTCAGCAGCCAGTTCAGATACTGCTCAAAGGCCGGTTTTGCATCGGCAACACGCTGTTGGAATGACTCGGCGCCGTGCTGTTGCAGGAAACTGTCCGGGTCTTCCCCCTGGGGCAGGGTAATCACATAGGCCGGCAGCTTTTGTTCCAGGCAGAGTTCCATGGCCCGCACCGTGGCCTTGCGGCCGGCGCTGTCGCTGTCAAACAGCAGGTACACCCGGTCGCCATGCTTCTTGAGCAGCGCGATGTGCCCATCGGTCAGGGCGGTGCCGCAGGTGGCCACCACATTTTTTACCCCCGCCCGGTACAGGGCCAGGTGATCAAAGTAACCCTCCACCACGATGGCGGCCGAGGCCAGACGTATCTCCCGCAGGGCCAGATCGAGGCCGAACAGGACACTGCTCTTGCGGTAGAGCGGCGATTCCGGCGAATTGATATACTTGGGCAGCGCACTGTCCAATACCCGTCCGGCAAAGGCGATCGGATGACCCTGGCTGTCACGGATCGGGAAGATCAGTCGGTTGTGCAGCAGATCGTACCAGTTGCCCCGCTCGCCGTTACGCACCAGGCCCAGTGTCGCGGCGGCATCCAACGAGTGGCCGGCACCACGCAGGGCGTGTACCAGCGTATCTCTGCGTTCAGGGGCATAGCCCAGCCCGTAGGCGGCCGCCGTTTCCGGGTCCACCTCACGCTGTTGCAGGTAGCTGCGGCCCGCTGCTCCCTCTGGACGTCGGGTCAGGGTCTCGCGGTAGTGGCGGGCAGCCAGTTCCAGGATGGCCCGCTGCTCGTCTCGCTCACCCTTGGCTCGCAGTTCGTCCGCTGTCAGCGGACGCTCCTCAATCACTACCCCGGCCCGCTGCGCCAGTTTGCGCACCGCATCGGGAAAGCTGATCCCTTCCAGCCGCATGATAAAGGCGAAGACATCGCCGCCGGCACCGCAGCCGAAGCAGTGGAAGATCTCCCGCGCCGGGTTGACGTTGAAGGAGGGTGTTTTTTCCCCGTGGAACGGGCAGAGCCCGGTAAAGTTTGAGCCACTGCGTTTGAGGCTGACGTACTCGCAGATCACATCGACAATCGAGACCCGCTCAGCCACCTCGCGAACTTTATCACTGGCAATCATGGCGTGGTCTGTCGCAGTGTCTTGGCCCGATCCAGCATGGTGCCGCCAAAGGTTGCAAGCTTCGAGGCAACCGGATGGGTCTTGACGGTCTCCTTCAGCTGAAACTGAAAAGGGATCGCAATGATGGCGTACAGCACCATTCCCAGGATCAGGCTTCCCTCAACCAGTCCCACCGCAATACCACCCAGGCGATTGACCCAGCCCAGCAGGGCCAGTTTTACCAGCCCGGTCAGCAGGTTGCCCAACAGGTGAGCCGCCAACCCCACCAGGATCAGCAGCAGCACAAAGGCCACCACCTCGGCCGCTGCTGGGGGTAGCAACGGTTTGAGCGGTGTTGCCGCAACCGTATGGTAGCGATAGGCCAGCCAGCCACCCAGCACCAGCGCCGTCAACGCCGCCACCTCTTTGATCAGGCCACGCAGCAGACCGCGCAGGCCCATCAGAGCCAGTACTGCCATGATGGTGATGTCAAGCAGGCTCATCGGTAGGTCCATGGGTGGAGTGAAAGACGGCAAAGGGGCTTTCTTGCGAAAGCCCCGTCAAAACAACAATGCCAGGCCGGTAACGGAAATTCCGTCAACCGGCCTGGCGTTGGACAGGCTTAGTCCATCATCTTGCGCTGTTTTTTCAGGGCGCGCTTGCGGGCGGCGATCGCCTTCTTCTTGCGCTTGATACTGGGCTTCTCGTAGTGCTCGCGCTTCCGCACCTCGGAGAGAATCCCAGCCTTTTCGCACTGCTTCTTGAACTTCTTCAGGGCGAGGTCAAATGGTTCGTTTTCCCGAATCTTTACTCCCGGCATCCATGATCCCTCCCTCCATCGTAAGATACGAAACGCTGACAGCTAGCTGCCGCGAATGCCAAGGCGTATTTTTTTGTGAGTTTCACATACTAGCAGCAGTTGACCAGATGTCAACTAAATAAATGGTTAAGCGGCTCAGGTCGTACGGGAGGCCTTTTCTTCTATGCCGGAGGTGCCAAAGCGGCGCTGGAGCTCTTTCCAGACGTCGTTAGCCGGAACATCGCGGGCTGCCAGCAGCACCAGCAGGTGGTAACAGAGGTCCGCCGCCTCATAGGTCAGTTCTTCGCTGCTGCCGCCCTTGCCGGCAATCACCGTTTCGGTTGCTTCCTCGCCCAGTTTCTTCAGAATCTTGTCGATCCCTTTGTGCAGCAATGAGGCGGTGTAGGAACTTTCAGGCGAGGCATCCTTGCGGGACAGGATTACCTGGTAGAGGACATCGAGAACGTGCGGATCATGTGTCATTTCAGACCATCCTGACCGGGACGCCGCGTCCCTGCAGATATTGTTTGGCCTCGCCCACGGTGTGCTGGCGGAAGTGAAAGATTGAGGCCGCCAGACAGGCCGAGGCGCCGGCTGTGGTAAAGCCGTCGTAAAGGTGCTCCAGGGCACCCACACCGCCGGAGGCGATCACCGGGATCGAGACGGCATCCACCACCGCCCGGGTCAGGGCCAGGTCGTAGCCGTCCTTGGTGCCGTCGCGGTCCATGCTGGTCAGCAGGATCTCACCGGCCCCGAAACGCTCCATCCGGGCGGCCCATTCCACCACGTCGATGCCGGTTGGCTTGCGTCCACCGTGGGTGTAGATCTCCCAGCGCTGTTCGCCCGGCACCTGGCGGGCGTCAATCGCCACCACCGTACACTGGGAGCCGAACCGTTCGGCCGCCTCCTGTACGAACTCGGGGCGTTGCACCGCGGCGGTGTTGATCGAGACCTTGTCGGCACCGGCATTCAGCATGCGGCGGATATCCTCAACCACCCGGATGCCGCCACCAACGGTCAGTGGCATGAAGACCCGCTCGGCGGTACGGCGCACCACGTCCACCATGGTGTCACGTCCGTCACTGGAGGCGGTGATATCGAGAAAGGTCAGCTCGTCGGCCCCCTGCAGGTCGTAGGCCTCGGCTATCTCCACCGGATCGCCGGCATCGCGCAGCTCAAGGAATTGGACCCCCTTGACTACCCGGCCACCAGTCACGTCCAGGCAGGGGATGATACGGCGGGTCAGCATTGCAGACCTCGTTTAGTGAGGGCGATAGCTTCAGCCAGATTGATAGCGCCGGTGTAGATCGCCTTGCCGGTGATGGCGCCGGTCACACCGCTGGCCTCAATGGCCATCAGGTTTTTGATATCCTTGAGCGATGAAACGCCGCCGGAGGCGATCACCGGGATTGAGATCGCCTCGGCTAATGATTTGGTGGCCTCCAGGTTGGGGCCGCCCATCATGCCGTCGCGGCTGATATCGGTGTAGATGATGGCGGACACGCCGCAGTCCTCGAATTTTTTGGCCAGATCAACGGCGGTGATGTCGGTCAGCTCGGCCCAGCCCTGCACCGCCACCATGCCGTTCTTGGCATCGATTCCCACCACGATCTGGCCGGGAAACTTTTGGCAGGCCTCAACCACCAGTGCGGGGTTGCGCTGGGCAGCGGTGCCGATGATCACCCGCGACAGGCCTAGGGAGAGGTAGGCCTCGATGGTGGCGATGTCGCGGATGCCTCCCCCCAGCTGGGCCGGGATGCTGATCGCCTTGAGGATGGCGCTGATGGCCTCTGTGTTTTTGGGCTTACCGGCAAAGGCGCCGTCCAGGTCCACCAGGTGCAGCAGTTCGGCCCCGGCCTGCTGCCACTTCAGGGCCTGCTCGCCAGGGTTGTCGGAAAAGACGGTATCGCGGTGCATCTCACCCTGTTCCAGGCGGACGCAGGCGCCTTCTTTCAGGTCAATGGCGGGAATGACGATCATACTAGCCTTTCATCTCGGCAAAATTCTTCAGCATCTGCAGGCCGATTGTTTGCGATTTTTCGGGGTGAAACTGGGTGGCCACCAGGTTGTCCTTGCGGATGGCAGCGCAGAACTCCAGCCCGTAGGTGCAGGTTGCCGCCACCACCGTCGGTTCATCCGGCTTCACATAATAGGAGTGCACGAAGTAGACGTTGCTGCCATCGGCAATGCCGTTAAAGAGCGGCGAATCGCCCTGCAGGTGGATCTGGTTCCAGCCCATGTGCGGTACCGGCAGCTTCTCGCCGGCCTCGCGCATCGCTTCCGGAAAACGGACTACCCGGCCGGGGATCACTCCCAGCCCCTTATGCAGGCCGAACTCCTCACTTTCGGAAAATAAGAGCTGCAGGCCCAGGCAGATCCCCAGAAAGGGGCGGCCCTCGGCGATTACCTTGAGGATCGGCTCCACAAAACCACCCTGTTCCAGGTTGCGGATGCAGTCGCGGAAGGCGCCTACACCGGGCAGCACGATCCGTTCGGCCTGCAAAATCTGTTGCGGGTCATTGGTAACCAGCGCCTTACAGCCAACCCGCTCGAAGCCTTTCTGGACCGAGCGCAGGTTGCCCATGCCGTAGTCGATGATAGCGATCATTTGATACCGTTCTTTTTGAGGTGCGGCGCATAACGCATGTCAGTGCCTTTAATATGTTTGATCAGCCAATCCTGCAGAAATTCGATCACGCTCTGGGTTAACACCGCTTCACCGGCGTTGAATTTACCCTGCAGGGCCAGCACCTGCTCCACCAGCCGGGCATGTTCCTGCTTGTGGCTGGCCTCTTCGGGATAGCCGGTGCTGCGGAAGGCCTGTTCTTCGTGACCGAAGTGGGAACCGGTGTACTCGATCAGACGGCCCAGTATCTGGCCGATGGCCTCCTTGGTTCGCTTCTGCTGCATGGCATCATGCAGGTCGTTGACCATGTCGAACAGCTTGCGGTGCTGGCCGTCGATGCTGGCGATGCCGGTCTCGAAGCTTGCATTCCATTCCAGGGCCTTGGCCAGCCGGAAGTGCCCCACCAGCTTATGCAGCTCATCCACCTGTTGTTCCAGCTTGCGGGTGGCCTCGGTGGTGCTGCGGGAGCTTTGCACGTTGCGGTCCACCACATCAGTGATCATCTGGATGTTGTTGGTGATCTCGTGGGTGGTGGCGGTCTGCTCCTCGGCCGCAGTGGCGATCTGGCTGACCTGCATGGCAAGTTCGTTGATCTTGTTGAGGATGTCCTCCAGGGCCGAGCCGGAGCGGGCGGTCTCCTCAGTGCCTTTTTTGACCTGCTCCACCCCTTCTCCCATGGAGCCGACCGCCGATTGGGTCTCGGACTGGATGGTCTTGATCATGCCGCCGATCTCGCGGGTGGCCTTGGCGGTCCGTTCGGCCAGGGCCCGTACCTCATCGGCCACCACGGCGAAGCCGCGTCCCATCTCGCCGGCCCGGGCTGCTTCGATGGCGGCGTTCAGGGCCAGCAGATTGGTCTGGTCGGCGATATCCTCGATGGTCCCGGCAATGGTGCCGATCTGGTCGGAACGTTGCCCCAGGCTTTCTACGGTGTGAGACGACTCCACCACCCGTTGAGCGATGTTTTCCATGACCAGCGCACTGGAACGGACAATCTGGGCGCCGACCGTGGTCTGCTCGGTGGCTGCCTGGGCATTTTCCGCTGCATAGAGACAGTTGCGGGCGATGTCGGCCGAGGTGGCGGCCATCTCCTCACTGGCGGTGGCAATGGTGCCGGCCTGCAGGGCCACATCCTCGGCGGCCTCAACCATGGCACTGGTGGTGTTGCTGACCATGGTCACCGAGTCTCGCACCAGATCGGCCACCGAGAAAAACTGGCGCATGGCCTTGTTCATGTCGTTCATCATAGTGTTGAAGGCGGCTGACAGACGGCCGATCTCCCCGAAGCCGCTAGTGGTCACCCGTACCGACAGGTCGCCCTGGGCTGCTTGCTCCATCGCCTCCACGATCCCGCTCAGCGGCTTGAAGGCCTGCTGGCACAGGTACCAGAGCACGGCTGAAGATCCGATCAGCAGTACCAGGCCGATCAGCAGGGAGTTCAGCAGACTGCCGGTTCGGTTCAACAGGGTCAATACCAGCACGGCCACGACAATAATGACAGCGTTTCCTGCAATGATGCGGCTCGTAAAGGACATGGTGTGCTCCTTGGTCGTGCTGGTTAGTGCCTCGTTACCCTGAAAGTTTCGCAAAGTCAGCAATCCGGCCGAACAGGCGGCTGATGGCGGTCAACAGGGCCAAGCGGTTGCTACGGACCTTTTCGTCTTCGGCCATCACCATCACCGCATCAAAGAAACCATCCACCGCCCACTTGATAGCAGCGATCTCGGCTAACGCTTCGAGATAGGCCTGACGGGCGGTTTCCGTCTCGGCCTTAACCTTGGCCTCCTGGAAGGCCTTGTACAGGGTGTGTTCGGCCTCATCCTGAAACAGCGACGGGTCCACCGGCGCATCGACACCCTCTTTTACGATGTTGCAGACCCGTTTGAAGGCAGCGGTCAGGGCCTGGTAATCCTCCCGCTGGCGGAAGGCGGACAGGGCCTTGACCCGCGCGGCGAGATCGGCCAGGTCGTCGAAGCCGGCAGAGACAGCAGCCTCCACCACATCGCTCGGGTTATCGTTGGCCAGCAGGTTCACCAGGCGGCCGCGGAAAAATTCCAGCACATCTTTTTGTACTTCGGCCTGGGGGCGGTTCAACTTGGCCGACAGTTGGTTCAGGGCACTATTGACCAACGCCGCCAGCGAGAGCCGGTAGCCCTTGTCGACGATGATGCTGATGATGCCGATGGTGGCCCGCCGCAGGGCATAGGGGTCGGCGGCGCCGGTGGGGATCAGGCCCACCCCGAAGCAGCCGCAGATGGTGTCCAGCTTGTCGGCCAGCGAGACAAAGGCGCCGGCATCGGAGGCCGGTAGCTCACCGCCGGCCTGGGTGGGCAGGTAGTGCTCGGCAATGGCCTGGGCCACGGCCGGCTCCTCGCCGTCGTGCAGCGCGTATTCGCGTCCCATGATCCCCTGTACCTCGGGAAACTCGCCCACCATGCCGGAGACCAGGTCGGCCTTGCAGAGCAGGGCAGCCCGACTGGCCTGGGCCTTGACGGCAGGGTTCAACTGGTCGGCCAGCAGTTCTGCCAGCGCCTTGAAGCGTTCCATTTTCTCAAAGGAGGTACCCAGCTTTTGTTGGTAGACCACGTTTTTCAGGCCATCAATCCGGCTGGCCAGGGTCACCTTGCGGTCTTCGTCAAAGAAGAAGCGGGCGTCGGACAGGCGGGCCCGTAGCACCCGTTCGTTGCCCTTGACCACCACGCTGGGGTCTTCGGCCAGGGTGTTGGGCACGGTGATGAAGTGTGGCAGCAGCTTGCCGGCCTCGTCCACCACTGAGAAGTAGCGCTGGTGGGAGCGCATCGAGGTGATCAGCACCTCCTTGGGTACCACCAGGAACTCGGCCGGGATGCTGCCGACAATCGCGCTGGGGTACTCCACCAGAAAGGTTACTTCATCCAGCAGTGCCTCATCCGGCAACAGGGTACCGCCGGTGGTCTTGGCCACCCGGTGCACCTCCTTGCGGATGATCTCTTGGCGGCGCTGCGGGTCAACGATCACAAAGTGGCGCTCGCACTCCTCCAGATAGTGGCTGAAGTCCCGCACCGGGAAGGTCTGGTTGGCCATGAAACGGTGGCCGCGGGAGACGTTGCCGCTGCTGACCGGACCGAAGGAGAACGGCACCACGCTGCCATCGAACAGGGCCACAATCCAGTGGATCGGCCGGGCAAAGCGGATATCAAGGTCGGCCCAGCGCATTGATTTCTTGAACGGGATGCCGGCCACCAGCTTGGGTAGCAGCTCGGCCAGCAGCTCGTGGGTGGGGCGTCCCCGCTCCTGCTTGGTCACCGAGAGGTACTCGCCCTTGTCGGTCTCGACAATCTTGAGCTCACTGACGTTCACTCCCTGTCCCTTGGCAAAGCCTTCGGCTGCCTTGGTGGGGCTGCCATCCGGCGCAAAGGCGGCCTTTTTCGATGGGCCCATGGCGGTGATCTCGGCGTCTGGTTGCACCGCCGGCAGGCCCTGTACCACCAGGGTCAGGCGGCGGGGAGTGCCGACGGTCTTGATCAGGCTATACTCCAGGCGGGCAGTCGCCAGTTCCTTGGCGATCATCTCTTCCATGGCGGCCAGCGCCTTGGGTACAAAGCCGGCCGGGATCTCTTCGGCCCCGATTTCAAGCAACAGTTCCTTAGCCATCGGTTAGTTCCCCCCTTTCAGCATCGGATAGCCCAGCCGCTCACGCTGGCGGACGTAGGCCTCGGCGCAGGTGCGGGCCACGTTGCGTACCCGGCCGATGTAGGAGGCCCGCTCGGTGACGGAGATGGCGCCGCGGGCATCCAGCAGGTTGAAGGTGTGGGAACATTTCATCACAAAGTCGTAGGCCGGAAAGACCAGGTCTTTTTCGGCCAAGCGGATGCATTCCTGTTCGTATTTACCGAACAGCTCCAGTAGCAGCGCCACGTCGGCCTCTTCAAAGTTGTAGCGCGAGAACTCAACCTCGGTCTGATGGTGGATATCGCCGTACTTGACCCCCTTGACCCACTCCAGGTCGTAGACGTTGTCCACCCCCTGCAGGTACATGGCGATCCGCTCACAGCCGTAGGTGATCTCGGAGGAGACCGGCTTGAGATCAATGCCGCCGGCCTGTTGGAAGTAGGTGAACTGGGTGATCTCCATGCCGTCCAGCCAGACTTCCCAGCCCAGACCCCAGGCGCCCAGGGTCGGCGACTCCCAGTCGTCCTCCACAAAGCGGATATCGTGCTGGTTGGGGTTGATGCCGAAGGCCCGCAGGCTATCCAGGTACAGGTCAAGGATGTTGGTGGGGGAGGGCTTCATGATCACCTGGAACTGGTAATAATGCTGCAACCGGTTGGGGTTCTCGCCATAACGGCCATCGGTGGGGCGGCGGGACGGCTCCACGTAGGCCACGTTCCAAGGCTCGGGGCCCAAAACGCGCAGAAAGGTGGCCGGGTTGAAGGTGCCGGCACCCTTTTCGGTGTCGTACGGTTGCTGGATTACACAGCCCTGTTTGGCCCAGTAGCCTTGCAGGGAGAGAATCAGGTCTTGGAACGTCACGGTGTACCTCCGTGCTGGTAAAATCGAAAAGTTAGTAAGAATAACAGGGGCTGCGGCGGATGGTCAAGCGTACAACGTTTAGCGACTGGCTTCTGCAACCGTTTTTAGGGCGGGCAGTTGGCGCACATCGACTTGAACAGGTTGGTGCTCAAGTAGCGGTCGCCCCGGTCCGGGATGATCACCACGATGGTCCCCCCGCTCAGCTCCTGGGCCAACTGAAAGGCGCCAGCCATAGCGGCACCGCCGGACATGCCGCAGAAGATCCCTTCGTGGGCCGCCAGCTGGCGCGAGGTCTCAAAGGCGGTTTCGTCGTCGATCACGATCTTGCGGTGCAGGTTTTCTTCGTGGTAGATGGCCGGCACGATCGCCTCTTTCATGTTTTTTAATCCCTGGATGGCATGGCCCAGGTTTGGCTCGATACCGACCACCTGGGCAGCGGGGGCCAGTTTTTTCAGGCAGGAGGCGGTACCCATCAGGGTGCCGCCGGTACCCATGCCGGCCACCAGATGGGTCAGCTTTCCTGCGGTCTGGGCGATGATTTCAGGCCCGGTGGTCAGCTCATGGGCCAGTGGGTTGTTGGGGTTGTCGTACTGGTTGGGCATGTAGTAGCGCCCCGGCTCTTCCTTCAGAATCTTGTGGGCCAGCCGGATGGCGCCATCGGTCTTCTCACAGCCGGGGGAGAGAAGTATCTCGGCGCCGTAGGCCTCCAGGATGCTACGTCGTTCTTGGCTGACGCAGGCCGGCATGGCCAGCTTGATCCGGTAGCCCCGTGCCGAGGCGATCATGGCCAGGGCGATGCCGGTGTTGCCGGAGGTCGGTTCCAGAATCACCTTGTCCCGGGTCAGTTCACCGGAGGCCTCGGCTGCTAGGATCATCTGGCGGGCCGGCCGGTCTTTGATCGAACCACCGGGATTGTTGCCTTCCAGTTTTGCCAGGATGGTGACCTTTGGGTTGGGGTTGCTGCTGCCGATGGTGACCAGCGGGGTGTTGCCGATGGCATTCAGGAGAGACTGTCCAAGCACGGATGGTACCTGCCTTGTAAATGGGCTGTTGGCCGCTGTTTGCGGCAGTTTTTCTTTATAACTGTTCGTGTTGGGGGGGTCAAGGAGTTATCGGGGTAACGGCTTATTGTCGCATCACTTTCCTGTTGACAGCCTTCCCCGGTTTGTGTTTTAGGTGAAACTACAGGTAGATGATGGTTTCCATCCACCCCGTTTTTTTCATTCCAGCGGTTACATCCCCAGCGTAACATCCGTGATAAAACGTTAGATGCCTGATCTTTCATTGTGTGCAGCACCTGTGCCATCCATCTAAAGAAAGGCTTCGGCTCGTGTCCGGCAGCTTCGATCCTCTGTGCCCCGATCTTCGGTAACCCTATTTAATGTCTCTCACCCTTAATCCCACCAGCAGGAGAAACGCGTTGTGAACCTCCAGGAACTCAAGAACAAGAAAATCAGTGAATTGAATGCCATTGCCCGTGATCTGAACATTGAGGGGGCCTCGGGCCTGCGCAAGCAGGACCTGATCTTTGCCATCCTGAATGCCCAGACTGAACAGAACGGTTCCATTTACGGCGAAGGGGTTCTGGAGACCCTGCAGGATGGCTTTGGCTTCCTGCGGGCGCCGGACTACAACTACCTGCCGGGTCCCGACGATATCTATGTCTCCCCCAGTCAGATCCGACGCTTCAACCTGCGTACCGGCGATACAGTTTCCGGCCAGATCCGCCCGCCCAAGGAGGGCGAGCGCTATTTTGCGCTGCTCAAGGTGGAGACCATCAACTTCGAGTCACCTGAGGCGGCCCGCGACAAGACCCTCTTCGACAACCTGACCCCGCTTTATCCTGAAGAAAAACTGAAACTGGAGACCGCGCCAGACAACTACGGCATGCGGGTGATGGAGCTGGTTTCACCGATTGGTAAGGGACAACGCGGCCTGATCGTGGCCCCGCCCCGCACCGGCAAGACCATGCTGATCCAGAATATCGCCAACTCCATCGCCGAGAACCACCCTGAGGTCTACCTGATCGTGCTCTTGATCGATGAGCGGCCCGAAGAGGTGACCGACATGCAGCGTTCGGTCAAGGGCGAAGTGGTCTCCTCCACCTTTGACGAGCCGGCTACCCGTCACGTGCAGGTGGCCGAGATGGTGATCGAGAAGGCTAAGCGGCTGGTGGAACATAAGAAGGACGTGGTGATCCTGCTGGATTCCATCACCCGTCTGGCCCGGGCCTACAACACCGTGCTGCCCCCCTCCGGCAAGATCCTGACCGGCGGCGTGGACGCCAACGCCCTGCAGAAGCCCAAGCGCTTCTTTGGCGCGGCCCGTAACATCGAAGAGGGCGGCTCTTTGACCATCATCGCCACCGCCCTGGTGGATACCGGCAGCAAGATGGACGAGGTGATCTTCGAGGAGTTTAAGGGCACCGGCAACATGGAGGTCCATCTGGACCGCCGCCTGGTTGAAAAACGCACCTTCCCGGCCATTGACATCAACAAGTCCGGCACCCGCAAGGAGGAGTTGTTGATCGAAAAGGTGTCGCTCAACCGGATCTGGATCCTGCGCAAGGTGCTGCACCCGATGAACGTGGTGGATGCCATGGAGTTTCTGCTGGACAAGCTGTCAGAAACCAAGACCAATCAGGATTTTCTGGATTCAATGAATAAATAACAAGAAAAAGCTTGAATTTTTTTGCGAAAATCCGATACAGTACACTTTCGCCAAGATACAGCTTTATGACGAGCTGAAAAAGAGGAGGAGTTGCAATGAAAGAAGGAATTCACCCCGCTTACGCCGAGATCACCGTGAAGTGCGCCTGTGGTCACAGCTTCCAGACCCGTTCCACCCGTAAGGAGATCTTTACTGAAATCTGCTCCGCCTGCCACCCCTTCTTCACCGGCAAGCAGAAGCTGGTGGACACCGCCGGCCGCGTCGAGCGGTTCAAGAAGCGTTACGGCCAGGCCTAGCGTCCACGTGTAGGGTATCGAGGGGGGTGTGCCGGAGAGGTGCAGCCCCCTTTTTGCATCTTGTGGGGATCGTATGAACATCGAACTGTTGCAATACACCGCTGAACCGGAACGGACCGTGGCCCTTGCGGCCCGGCTCTGCT
Source organism: Trichlorobacter sp. (assembly GCF_034008105.1). Lineage (NCBI taxonomy): Bacteria > Pseudomonadati > Thermodesulfobacteriota > Desulfuromonadia > Geobacterales > Geobacteraceae > Trichlorobacter > Trichlorobacter sp. The sequence continues at coordinate 94,073 of NZ_JAVEPN010000003.1, read as the reverse complement.
ATTCGCCGGCCGACCTGGAAGAACTGCGGGCCAGGATCGATAGTGGCGACTGCGCTGCCTTTATCGACAAGATCATGTCACTGGGGCACCACTCGGTACTGGAGCATGCCTCCTTCACCTTCGGTATCGAGGGGATCTCACGGGTCACCTCGCACCAGCTGGTGCGGCACCGGGTGGCCTCCTACTCCCAGCAGTCGCAACGTTATGTCTCCCACGCCGAGCGCTTTGCCGCTGTGCTGCCGCCAGCCGTGGCCGCCAATGACGAGGCCAAGCGGATCTTCGAGTTCACCACCGGCGTGGTGCACCAGGCCTACAAGCAACTGGTGGAGATGGGGATTGCGGCCGAAGATGCCCGTTACCTGCTGCCCAATGCCACCGAGACCAAGATCATCATGACCATGAACGCCCGGGAGCTGCTGCACTTCTTCCGCTTGCGCTGCTGTGAGCGGGCCCAGTGGGAGATCCGTTCCATGGCGGTGGGCATGCTCAAGCTGGTCAAGCAGATCGCCCCCACCATCTTCCGCGACGCCGGCCCCGGTTGTGTGGCCGGCCCTTGCCCGGAAGGTGAGTTCTGTTGCGGCCGCACGGCCGAGATACGTAAGCAGTTCAGGAGTCTGACCTAAATGGAAAAAATCAATATCGGCGGCCAGGCGGTGCTGGAAGGGGTGATGATGCGCGCCCCCCGGGCCATGGCCATTGCCGTGCGTCGCCCCAGTGGTGAGATCGTCATCAAACGCGAGCAGACGCCGCCCCTTTCGGAGCGCTTCCCGATCGTCAAGTTGCCGCTGGTGCGCGGTGCGGTGGCCCTGGTCACCTCGCTGATCATCGGCATCAAGGCCCTCAATTTCTCGGCCAACGAGGCGCTGGTGGAGGAGGAGCAGGAAGGCGGGGAGGCGAAACAGGAAGAGCTTTCTTCCTGGGCCCTGGCCGGCACCATGGTGGTGGCCTTCGGTTTCGGTATCGCCCTGTTCTTCGTGTTGCCGCTCTACCTGACCAAGCTGCTGGTGCCGGTGATCGGTGATAACAACATCATCTTCAACCTGGTGGATGGCGTGATCCGGGTGGTGGTGTTCCTGCTCTATATCTGGTCCATCGCCAAGATGAAGGATATCGAGCGGGTCTTCCAGTACCACGGCGCCGAGCACAAGACGATCTATGCCTTTGAAGAGGGGGTCGAGCTGACCTTGGAGAACGTCAAGCGTTTCAGCCGACTGCACCCCCGCTGCGGCACCAGCTTCCTGCTGATCGTGATGCTGGTCAGCATCGCCGTCTTTTCGCTGATCCCCAAGGCCTGGCCGTTTATCTGGAAGGCCCTCTCGCGGGTGGTGCTGCTGCCGCTGATCGCCGGCATCTCCTACGAGTTCCTGAAATGGAGCGCCAAGCACGATCAACACCCGTTGGTCAAGCTGGTGATCGCTCCTGGTTTGGCCCTGCAACGCCTGACCACCCGCGAGCCGGATGACGACCAGCTGGAGGTGGCGATTTGTTCAGTCAAGGAAGCATTGGATGAAAATGGCGGCTATAGTGATGACCGCATAGTGGTGTAAGGAATAGAGAGCATGTTTGATAAGATACAAGATTTAGAGATCCGTTTTCAGGAGCTGGAATCGCTGTTGTCCGATCCGACCGTGATCGCCAACCAGCCCGAGTTTCGCAAGCTGTCCCGCGAGCATGCCGATCTGGCGCCCTTGATCGAGGCCTTTCGCCGCTACAAAAAGGTGCTGGAAGAGCTGGACGAAAACAAGGAGCTGCTGGCTGACCCTGAGATGAAGGAGATGGCCGAGGAGGAGATCAGTCGCCTGAGCGAGGAGAAGGAGCGCCTCGATGCGGAGATCAAGATCCTGCTCTTGCCCAAGGACCCCAACGATTCCCGCGATGTGATCCTGGAGATCCGGGCCGGCACCGGCGGTGACGAGTCGGCCCTGTTCTGCGGCGACCTGTTCCGGATGTACTCCCGCTTTGCCGAGAAGAACCGTTGGAAGGTTGAGATGCTGTCCTGTTCCGAATCGGAGCGGGGCGGCTACAAGGAAGTCATCGCCTCCATCGAGGGCCAGGACGTCTACGCCAAGCTCAAATACGAGTCCGGCACCCACCGGGTGCAGCGGGTTCCCGAAACCGAGGCCCAGGGCCGGATTCACACCAGCGCCTGCACCGTGGCGATCATGGCCGAGGCCGAGGATGTGGATATCGACATCAACCCGGCCGACCTGAAGATCGACGTCTACCGCTCCTCCGGCGCCGGTGGCCAGCACGTCAACACCACCGACTCGGCGGTGCGGATCACCCACCTGCCCACCGGCACCGTGGTGGCCTGCCAGGAAGAGCGCAGCCAGATCAAGAACCGGGCCAAGGCGATGAAGGTCCTCAAAACCCGCATCCTGGACACCATCCTGCAGGAACAGAACGCCAAGATGGCCGCCGACCGCAAGCAGCAGGTCGGTAGTGGCGACCGTTCCGAGCGTATCCGCACCTATAACTTCCCCCAGGGGAGGATGACCGATCACCGCATCGGCCTGACCCTCTACCGCTTGGATTCGATCATGGCCGGCGATATCGAGGAGATCACCGACGCCCTGCGCACCTATTATCAGATGGAGGCGCTGCAGGCCCAATCCGAAGGGGCGTGACGCTTCCAGCTCACGGCGCTCTCGTCGTTGGCTCGTGTTAGCACTTGTAGGTGCCGAGTTGTTGTGGCCGTCTGCCTGCCCCATGCTCAGACGGCCAGTTTCTGCTGCTACATCGGCTTGTTCGCTGCAATCGCTCGAACTCGCCCTGCAGGCTCAGACAGTCGCGATTGCGGGCGCTCACTGCGCCGTGATCAGCAACGAAACCGGCCGATTCGCTTGGCGGCAGGCAGACGGCCATTCCCCAATCCCTTTGGCAGGTAACTACTCCCTATGCCCACCGACGCCGACATCTGGACCACCCTCAAGGTCCTGACCTGGACCACCGGCTACCTGGCCGAAAAAGGGGTCGCAAACGCCCGTCGCGAGGCGGAGTGGTTGCTGTGTGAGGCCACCGGCCTGGATCGGGTCGGGCTGTACCTCAACTTCGACAAGCCGATGAGCGACGAGGAGCTGGCCGCCTACCGCGCCCTGGTGGTCCGCCGCGGCAAGCGGGAACCGTTGCAGCATATCCTCGGCTCCCAGGAGTTCGACGGCCTGACCTTTGAGGTTTCCCCGGCCGTGCTGATCCCCCGCCACGACACCGAGACCCTGCTTGAACAGGCACTCCAGCACGCTCCGTCCTCCCGTACAATCCTTGATATCGGCACCGGCTCCGGCTGCATCGCCATCGCCCTGGCCAAACGGCTGCCCGAGGCGACAATCACCGCCGTTGACCTCTCGCCCGATGCGCTGGTCGTGGCGCAGCGCAATGCCGAACAGCATAGTGTGGCGATCGAATTTCTGCAGGGTTCCTTTTTTGAGCCACTGGCTGGGCGTCGCTTTGATCTGATCGTCTCCAACCCCCCCTACATCACCACCGCCGATCTGGCCGGTCTGCAGCCCGAGGTGCGCGACTTTGAACCGAACCTGGCCTTGCATGGCGGAGCTGACGGATTAGATGCCTACCGGGCCATCATCGCCCAGGCCGCTGACCATCTGCAGCCCGGCGGCTGGTTGTGGTTTGAGGTGGGGGCAGGGCAGGCAACCGATGTAGCGGCGCTGCTGGCGCAGGCCGGATTTAATGGTATCATCACTGCCAGCGACCCTGGCGGTATCGAGCGGGTAGTAGGGGGGTATCATGGAGCGTGACGAGGCGTTGCGGGTACTGGAAGAGGCCGATTGTCTGCTTGACCAGGCGGCCGTCGATCAGGCCATCAGCAGGATGGCTGCCGACATTACGGAGCGGATCGGCAAGCTCAAGCCGCTGGTGTTCTGCGTGATGAACGGCGGGCTGATCTTCTGCGGCCAGTTGCTGACCAGGCTCGCCTTCCCGCTGGAGGTAGGCTACCTGCACGCCACCCGCTACGGCCGTGAAACCATCGGCGGCGATCTGGAGTGGCAGGCCGTGCCGCAGGTGGAGATGGCGGGCCGCACCGTGCTGCTGGTGGATGATATCCTGGATGAGGGCGTAACCCTCAAAGCGCTGGTGGACGAGTGTCTGGCCCGCGGCGCCCGGCAGGTGCTGACCGCCGTGCTGGTGGACAAGCAGCATGATCGCAAGGTGCTGCCCGGCTACCGGGCTGATTTCACCGGCCTGGAGATCCCGGATCGCTTTGTGTTCGGCTACGGGTTGGATTATGACGGCATGTGGCGTAATGCGGCCGGCATTTACGCGGTAAAAGGCTTGTAGCTGATGAAGAGCTTTTTCCAGTTTGAGCGCTACCACACCTCCTACCGGCAGGAGACCCTGGCCGGAGTCACCACCTTCCTGACCATGGCCTATATCATCGTGGTCAATCCCGCCATCCTGGCGGTGGCCGGCATCCCTAAAGAGGCCCAAGTGACCGCCACCATCCTGGCGGCGGTGATCGGCTGCCTGGTGATGGCCTTCTGGGCCAAGCGCCCCTTTGCCATCGCCCCCTACATGAGTGAGAACGCCTTTGTGGCCTTTGTGGTGGTGAAGGGGATGGGCTACTCCTGGCAGATTGCCCTGGGGGCGGTCTTCTGGGCCGGCCTGGCCTTTCTGTTGTTGACGCTATTCAAGGTGCGCTCCTGGCTGGCCGCCTCGATCCCGCTGTCGCTCAAGGCCAGCTTTGCGGTAGGGATTGGACTGTTCCTGACCTTTATCGGCCTGAATGAGGTGGGGCTGGTGGTGCTGGGGGTGCCGGGCGCGCCGGTTCGGCTGGGCAACATCGCCCAACCCACGGTGCTGCTGGCGATCGGCGGCTTTCTGCTGACGGCGGTGCTGTTTGCCCGCCGGGTCAATGGGGCACTTCTGTACGGCATCGGCATCACCACCCTGGCCTCGGTGCTGCTGGGGATCACCCCGCTGCCTGACCGTCTGGTCAGCCTGCCGCCGTCGCTGGCGCCGATCCTCTTCAAGCTGGATATCGCCGGCACCTTGCAGCCGGGTATCTTCCCGGTGGTGCTGGTGATCTTTATGATGGCCTTTCTGGACACCATCGGCACCCTGCTGGGGCTTTCGATGCGGGCCGATCTGCTGGACAAGGACGGCAACCTGCCGGAGATCGAACGGCCGATGCTGGCCGATGCGGTGGCCACCACCATTGCGCCGCTCTTGGGCACCACCACCACCGGGGCCTATATCGAGTCGGCCACCGGCATCGCCGCTGGCGGCCGCACCGGCTTCACCGCCCTGGTGGTGGGCGGTCTGTTCGGGCTGTCGCTCTTTTTTGCGCCGCTGTTTACCATGGTGCCGGCCCACGCCTACGGCATCGCCCTGATCGTGATCGGCGCCCTGATGATCCAGCCGGTCACCCGCCTGGATTTCGACGACTTCAGCGAACTGATCCCCGCCTTTCTGACCATCGCCTTGATGATCTTTACCTACAACATCGGAGTGGGCATGACCGCCGGTCTGCTGTCCTATCCGCTGATTAAACTCTGCACCGGCCGGGTGCGGGAGGTCTCCGCCGGGATGTGGGTGCTGGCGCTGCTGTCGCTAACCTTCTTTATCTTCATGCCCAAGGGGTGAAGCGGCCGGCAGATGAAATTTTATGCCAAAGAAACGGGGTGATGGCTCCATAGCCACCACCCCGTTTCTGCCTTCAGAACATACCGCCGTTACTTAGAGGTAACGCTGTCCAGAATCTCGATCAGTCGCTGCGATTCTGCATGCATCTGATTGTACAGTTCCCAGGCCTTCTTCCGTTCCCCTGCATCAGCAGCCCGCACAACCTCTTTGCCGAGGGTGTGCACCCGTTCGTGGGGCGCTTCAATTTGGCGCAACTGCGGATAGCGTTGCGCCACTTCCATCCCGTCGTTGTTGTACCAGGTGCCAAAACGGCAGGTCAGGTGGGTTGGCAGGGCATCAGCCTTCAAGGTGGCATCTTTGTCCAGGTGGGCCCTGATCTTGCCCACAAACGAGATATGGGCCGCCTTGGCCTGTGATAGAATCAGTGAAAGCTCTTCGTTGATCTTGAAGGTGGCCAGGGTGACCGCCATCTCATCGGACATCAGCAGCAGCCGGTTAGAGGCGCTGATGGTCTGCCGGGTGCCGGTGGCGGTTTTGTTAACCACTTCGTTGACCTGGTGGATGTTGCTACTGATCTCGCTGGTAGTGGCGGTCTGCTCCTCGGCGGCGGTGGCGATCTGATGCACCTCCATGGTCAGCTGGTTGATCTCCTCCAGGATGCGCTCCAGCGCTTCGCCGGAACGATTGGCCTCCTGGCTGCCCCGTTCCACCTCTTCTACCCCCACCGACATGGATTGAACTGCAGCGCCGGTTTCCTGCTGGATCGCCTTGATCATCTCACCGATTTCCCGGGTGGCGCGGGTGGTGCGCTCCGCAAGGGCCCGCACCTCGTCAGCCACTACAGCAAAGCCACGTCCCTGTTCGCCGGCCCGTGCAGCTTCAATGGCAGCGTTTAAGGCCAACAGGTTGGTCTGGTCGGCGATATCTTCGATCGTCCCCACGATGGCGCCGATCTGGTCAGAACGAGCCCCCAGGCTTTCAACAGTGCCTGCGGTCTGCTTGACCAGTCCGGCGATCTGCTCCATTACCCGCAAGGTGCCTTGCACCACCTGCGAGCCGGCTTCTGCTCGTTTGGTGGCTTCCTGGGCGCTGTCTGAGGCCATCGTGCAGTTACGGGCGATATCCGATGAGGTGGCAGCCATCTCTTCGCTGGCGGTGGCCACCGAAATGGTTTGGGCTGCCATGGCGCGGGCATCCTGGGCCAGGACATCGGCTGTGACCTGAAACTGGCTGGATGAGATGGTTACCTGGGTGCTGGCGGTGGTCACCTTAACCACCACATCGTGGATTTTTTCCACAAAGGCGTTGAAGGCTCTGCTGACGGCCCCCAGTTCGTCCTTGCTGCTGGACTGCAGGCGTAGCGTCAGATCACCCTCGCCTTGGGCCAGATCCTGCAGAGTATCTACCAGGGCGTGTAGCGGTCTGGTGATACTCCTAATAATGATGATGCCTAGACCGATGGCAAGCAGGGTAAAGATTACGACCAGCAGTATGCTGACCGTCAGGTTGCGTTTGGCCTGGGAGGCCTTCTGCCCGGCAAAGGAGGTCAGGCTGGTGGCCAGCTTGTCCTCCAGTCCCTTCATCAAGTTTATTCTTGCGGTGATGGTGCTGAACCAGACCTCGGCATCCATGCCAAAGCCGCTGCCGATCCCTTTGTCGATAACAGCCTGAAGCATCTCGTTTGTTTTCAGGTAGACCGGGTCCTTTTGCACGGATTCTTTGAATTCCTTGACCACTGTCTTGTCTGCATAGCGGTTAAAGTTGCTCAGGCGCAGCTGTCCAGCCGTGGCAATCCTGATGACCCGTTGGTACGCGGCAGCATCAGCGGTATCAGAGGCGAGGATGCCGTTGACCGTGGCGCGCAGCTGTCCAGCTGACTCTTTGGCGCCCTGGAAGGTCACGTAGCCGAAGGAGGCCAGGGCGATCTCTGGATCACCAGCCTTGTCAGTCACGGTAAAGCCGATTTCAAGGTAAGAACTGATCAGGGTTGTGTAGTAGCTGATGACATCCTTGGTTTCCAGGGTCTGGCTGTCAATGGCGGTGCGGGTTGCTTGCAGTTTGTCACGCTGTTCGGCTGCCTTGTCCAGGGTAGCTTTCATGCCTGCCACCCGGTTGCCCTGGCTGTTTATCGTTTCCAGCATGGTCTTCAGGGCTGTGTCGACAGCTTGACGCTGCTTCAGCAGCTCATCTCCGGATTTCTCTCCCTTTGAGGCCAGGAAACTTACCGAAAACCCACGTTCCTTCTGCAGTTCGTGAATCAGGTTGCCGGCAGAGGTGGAAACCGCCACCAGGGCCTGGGTTGACCGCATATTATCGAGGGTACGCAGGTTGCCGCGCAGGTTCATGGTGGCAAAAATCAGCATGCCGATGATAGGGATCGTCAATACTAGCAGCAGCTTTGGGCCAATTTTGAGGTTGTTGAACATAAATCGCTACTCCTTCGGGTGTCTGTGCGTTTTTTTAATACTATGTGTCAGATTTTTTTAATGTCAAGCTGAGCGTAGAAAGTGGTTTTTAGCTGAGGACAAAATATATCCTATTTATCATGAATGCGACATCAAAACAGCACCGGCTAAAGGAAAAAACAGATTTTTTGATTTCAATCAAATGGAAACAAAAAAGCGGCATCACCGGGGTGACGTCGCTTTCTTGAACAGAGCACACCTTGGTTTGGCTAGCCTTCGCTGAGCACCTTCTCGTCGTACATGGCCTCAATTTTGCGGCGGTGACCCAGTTCGACCTCGGCAAAGGCCAGCAGGGTCTTCTGCAGCTTGGGGTCCTCGGTCATGCCGGCCGCTGCCTTGTACAGTTGGTAGGCGCTCTCCTCGGTCTTGAGTGCGTAGGCCAGAATCTCCTGATAGGTCATCTGGGGGTGAAACGGTACATCCTTCAGGTATTGGCCAATGGTTGCTTCAGGCAGTTTGCAGACCTTCAGCTCGTCAATCTTGTCCGGGTCAACCTTGGAAAAGACATCCTTGTGGGCAGCCTCTTCCTGAGCCAGCTCTTCAAACATCTTGCGGGCGGCCGGACTGACCGTCAACTCCGCAGCCCGCTTGTAAAGCTGGTAGGCGGTCTCTTCCCGCTCAATAGCAAAATCGATGACTTCCTGCAGTGATATGAAGCTCACGTAACTCCTCCTGTTTAGGTGCAGTATTCTTCTATGTAGGCCAGCACTTCGGCTGGATGCTGCTCAGCCTTGGCCACCTTGGTCCAATGTTTTTTCAGGGTGCCGTCGGGGGCGATCAAAACCGTGGAACGGTTAACCCCGGAAACGGTCTTGCCGTACATTACTTTTTCGCCGTAGGCCTTATAGACCTTCATCATCACGGCGTCAGGATCGGACAGCAGCACCATGTTCAGATTATGATTTTCGATAAACTTCTGGTGCGAACTGAGCGAGTCTTTGCTGATACCCAGCATGATAACCTGATGTTTGTCAAATAAGGGCTTCAGATCACGGAAGCCACTGGCCTCCTTGATTCAGCCGGAGGTGTTGTCTTTAGGGTAAAAAAACAGCAGCAGCCGTTTGCCGGCATAGTCTTCAAGGCGGTGACGTTTGCCGTCACTTCCCTCAAGATCGAAGCCTGGAGCAGGTTTATCGATCAACGACATGTTTAGCTCCTGTACGTTAAATATTGTGTAACGTGTATACGTGTAGTCAGCAAAAGTCAAGATGAGCCGCCTGTTCCTGGCGGTAAACAAATGTGCGTGCAATTGCCAGCAAAAAATGTTACCGGAAGGTAACGGGGGTGATGCAATGCAACAAAGCAGTGACCTGTACCGCAACATTCTTGAGAGTGTGGTTGATGGCATCATTTTTTCTGATGCAGACGACCGGCTCACCTTTATCAACCGCCGTGCTGAGGAGATTAGGGGCATCAAGGCTCAGAACTTCATCGGACGCACCATTATCTCTGTTCACTCACCAAACTCGGCAGGTCGTATCCGCGAGTTGCTGCAGCACCTGCGGGACGGCACTATTACCCAGGCCAAGCGAGTCATCGAAGTGAAGGGGCGCTACTTTGAAAACATCTATTACCCCGTGAAGGACGAAATCGGCAACTATCAGGGTACGCTGCTGATCAGTCGCGATATCACCGAGCGCCAGCAACTGCAGAACGAGAACCGCTCACTCAGGCAACGGGTTAGCTGCTGCAGCTTCAGTGGTTTTGTCAGTATTAGCGCCTCAATGTTGCCGGTTTTCCAGACTATCGGCGCCGTTGCCGGACTCGAATCGACAGTGCTGATCACCGGCGAAAGCGGCACCGGCAAAGAATTGGTGGCGGCAGCCATTCACTGTAACAGTGCTCGCAAGGATCGGTCGATGATTACCGTCAACTGTGCTGCTCTGCCCGAACATCTGGTGGAATCGGAACTGTTCGGCTACCAGCGCGGCGCTTTTACCGGCGCTGTCAGCAATCATCGCGGTAAGTTTGAACAGGCCGACCACAGTACAATCTTCCTAGATGAGATTGGTGACCTGCCGTTGACCGCACAGGCCAAGCTGCTGCGTGTTCTGCAGGAGCGGACCATCAGCCGGTTGGGCAGCGAAAAGGATATTCGGGTCGATGTGCGGATCATTGCCGCCACCAACCGCAACCTGAAGCAACTGGTGGCCGATGGCTTGTTTCGGGAGGATCTGTATTATCGTCTGCATGTGATCACGCTGCCGGTCCCCCCTCTGCGGGAACGTCGCGAGGATATCCTGGCAATGGCTGAATACTTCATCAAACGGTTCTGTGACCGGATGGGTAGACCGCAGCTGGGTCTGTGCGAATCAACGCGTCTGGCGCTGCTCTCTCATGATTTTCCCGGCAACGTGCGTGAACTTGAGCACGCCATGGAGCGCGCCGTGGCGCTCTGCGCCGGCGATTGCATCGCGCCGTCCGACCTGCCCGACAGTTTTTTGGCGGCCCGCAGTGATGGTGGGCCTAACTGGCAGCAGCCACTTTATGATGATTATCAACCACACGATGAACTCAGGCACAGTTTGGCTGATGCCAGGGGAGCCTCGGAGCGACGGCTGATATTGGATGCGCTGGCTCGTACCAACGGACGCAAGGCTGAGGCTGCCAAGCTGCTGAATATTTCGCGTAAGACCCTCTGGGAAAAACTGAAACAGATTAACCAAACGTAACATCCCGGATTATGTGTTACCTCTGGGTAACGTTTTTTTCTTCGCATATACCCCTCGTGCTGTCCTCTGTCGAATTAAAATAACCACAAATCATAGTGTTACAAGTTTGTTTGGTGATTGGCATGCCTTCTGTATAGGTGTGTTGTATTGCCCGGTGCTGTTTGCCACGAGTGGTCTGCTAGCAGCACGTTTGTTCAAGCTATGCTGCCAAGGAGGTAGGAATGCCAATATCTGGAGTGGTTGTCACATGCAGGCCCGGCCAGGAACAGAAGGTGGCGGTGCAGGCGCGGTTGGTGCCGGGTGTTGAGGTTCACGGCGTGCTACCCGAGGGACGGGTGGTGATTGTGGTTGATGCGGCATCGGTAGAGGCCGAGGTTGATATAGCCTCGCAGCTGGAGCGTCTGGATGCAGTGATTTCCGTACAGATTGCGTACCATAATTTTGAGGATACACCCTGAGAAGGAGGCGCAGATGGAACTGACGAGACGTGATTTTCTGAAGGCCAGTGCGGCAGCCGCCGCCTTTGCAGCAGCCGGAGCTTCGGGTCTGGCGCCCCGTACGGCCCAGGCCGCAGACGAAAAAGGGATCACGTGGGGCAAGGCGCCCTGTCGGTACTGTGGCGTGGGCTGCTGCGTGCTGGTGGGGGTCAAGGACGGCAAGATCGTGGCCACCAAAGGCGACCCGGCCGGACCGGTCAACAAAGGCCTGAACTGTATCAAGGGCTACTTTCTTGGCAAGGCCCTCTACGGCAAGGACCGTCTAACCCACCCGCTGATCCGTAAGGGCAACAAGATGGTCAAGGCCTCCTGGGATGAGGCGCTGAACCTGATCGCCAGTAAGTACCAGGAGGCAATTACGACGCATGGCCCTGATTCGGTCGGCATCTACGGCTCCGGCCAGTGGACCGTCTTCGAGGGCTATACCGCTGTCAAGCTTTTCAAAGGCGGCATCGGCACCAACAACGTCGAGCCCAATGCGCGACTCTGCATGGCATCGGCAGTGGTGGCCTACATGAACACCTTCGGCTCCGATGAACCAATGGGCTGTTACGACGATCTGGATCTGGGCGACACCTATATCCTGTGGGGCGCCAACATGGCCGAGGCCCACCCGGTATTATTCTCCCGCCTGATCGATAACAAGTTGAAAAACCCCAAGGTGCGCCTGATCGACATTGCAACCCGCAAGACCCGCACCACCCAAATGGCCGACGAGTACATACCGATGGTTCCCCAAGGTGATTTGGCGGCCCTCAATGCAATTGTGCATGTCATACTGCGGGACAAGCTGTACGACGAAGCCTTCGTCAAGCAGCATGTGTCCTTTAAGCGGGGTACTGAAAATCAGCCCTATGGTCTCAAAGACAAGGAGGCGCCCAAGGAGGAGCCGAAGAATCTCAGTTTTGAGGAGTTTAAGGAGCTGATGAAGCCGATGACGCCGGAATGGGCGGAGAAGCTGTCCGGCATCCCGGCTGCGACTATCGTCAAGCTGGCCCATATCTATGGCGACAAAAACCGTAAGGTTAACTCGCTCTGGACCATGGGGGTCAACCAGCATGTGCGCGGTGTCTGGGTCAACAACCTGATCTACAACGTACACCTGTTGACTGGGAAGATTGGCAAAAAGGGCGAAAACCCGCTTTCGCTGACCGGACAACCGTCGGCCTGCGGTACCGCCCGTGAAGTGGGCACCTTTGCCCATCGTCTGCCGGCTGACATGGTGGTGATGAACGAGGCACACCGCAAGAAAACCGCCGAGATCTGGGGCATCGATCCCAAGAAGATATCTCCCAAAATGGGGCTGCACACCATCGAGATGTATCGCGCACTTGATCGTGGCGAGCTGAAATGCCTCTGGATCCAGTGTACCAACCCGTTCCAGTCGATCCCCAACCTGAACCGTTATCGCAAGGCAGCCAACGGCCGCAAGGCGTTCATTGTGGTTTCGGATATCTATCCCACTCGCTCCACCGAGGTGGCCGATGTGATCCTGCCTTCGGCCACCTGGGTCGAAAAGGAAGGGGTCTTCGGCAACACCGAACGTCGCACCCAGCATTGGTTCAAGATGATCAATCCGCCGGGCGAGGCCAGGGAAGACACTTGGCAACTGATCGAGTTTGCCAAGCGGCTGGGGCTGGGCCATCTGTTCCCGTATAGCGAGAAGCATTTTTACAAGGAGATGTGGGAAGAATACCGTCGATTCACCATCGGCAGCGGCAAGGATCTGGCCCCCTACGAGACCTACCACAAGGTGCGCGGTCTGCGCTGGCCGGTTAAGGCCGACGGCAAAGAGACCCGCTGGCGTTATGTCGATTTTGATGACCCGTACGTGAAAAAAGGGGAAGGACTTAAATTTTACAAGGCGCCAGGCCACAAGGCCAACGTCTGGTTCCGTCCCTATGAACCGGCAGCAGAAGCGCCGGACCGCGAGTACCCGTTCTGGTTCTGCACCGGCCGGTTGCTGGAACACTGGCACACCGCCACTATGACCGGTCGCGTGCCGGAACTCATGCGGGCCATGCCGGGCGCAACACTGGAGATGCATCCCGACGATGCCAAGCGTATGGGGATCAAGAATCGCGACAAAGTCAGGGTCAGTTCGCGGCGCGGCTCGATCGTGCTGCCGGCAGAGCTGAATGGCCGTGGCAAGCCGGAGAAGGGCAATGTCTTCACCACCTTCTTTGACGAAACCAAGCTGATTAACGAACTGTGCATCGACGCCTTTGATCCGCTCTCAAAGGAGCCGGATTTCAAGAAGTGCGCCGTGAAGATAGAAAAGGCGTAACGACCAATGGATGATTCGTCAGCCGATAGCGCCATTTCGCGGCGACTCTTTCTGAAGGGTAGCGCCTTGAGCGCCCTGGTGCTGGCGCTTGGCGGGGCGGCCGTTTCGGCGGTCTATCTGCGATCCGCCCAGGCCCGTGATTTCTATCTGCGCCCTCCGGGGGCGCTGGAAGAAAAACGGTTTTTGGCGGCTTGCGTCAAATGCGGCAAGTGCGCCCAGGCCTGTCCCTATCGGTCGATCGTCATGGCTGGTGGCGAGGCCGGTGTCGGGATCGGTACACCGCACATCATTGCTCGCGAAACCCCCTGCTACCTCTGTAGCGATCTGCCTTGCGTCAAGGCCTGTCCCAGCGGTGCACTGGACAAGGGGTTGCAGGAGATTGAAAAGATAACCATGGGAACGGCAGTGATCGTGGATCGAGAGGGCTGCCTCTCGATCCGCGGGCTGCGCTGTGAGGTTTGCTATCGGCAGTGTCCGTTGATCGACAAGGCGATTACCATCGAACCGCGACACAACGTCCGCACCGGCGAACATACCATCATGGAGCCGGTGATCCACAAGGACAAGTGCGTTGGTTGTGGCATCTGCGAAAAGGTCTGTGTGCGGGAAAAATCGGTGATCGTGGTTCAAAAACGGGTTGAGAAACAGGAAGATTTTTATGAATTTTAAGACCTGGACCATAGCCCGTCGATGCGTTCAGTTGGCAATGATCGCTCTGCTGGCCTCACCTTTGACCGGGCTTTCGATCTTTAGCGGCAATCTGGCTGCTGCTGATCTGCTGGGGCTGCCGCTGGCTGATCCATTGGCCTTTTTGCAGGTTTTGCTCGGCAGTCGGGTGCTGGTCTGGAGCTATCTGGTCAGCGCGCTGGCGGTGGTGGGCTTTTATTTTCTGCTGGGTGGCCGCAGCTTCTGTGGTTGGGTCTGCCCCGTCGGGCTGTTCACCGAGCTTGCCGACCGGCTGCGCAAGCGGCTGGGAACTGGTCAGACAACATTGCCTTTAAGGTTTAATCGCTGGGCGCTGGCGTTAGTACTGGTGGTGGCGGCACTTACGTCGGTACCGCTGTTTGAGGTGCTGTCGCCGATCGGCATGGTGGGGCGCGCGATCGCCTTCGGGTCGTTGCTGCCGTTACTGTTGGTGAGTGTTATCGTCTTGTGTGAAGTGGTGGTTGCTCAGCGTGTCTGGTGCCGTTCGCTCTGCCCGCTGGGAGGTCTGTATGCCTTGGTGGGCCGTTTTAGTCCGTTACGCGTAGGTTTCAGGCCTGAACGCTGCACCCACTGTAATGATTGCCTGCAGGTCTGTCCGGTGCAGGAAGTGCTGCTTCCGTCCCTCGAAAAGGGAGCGCTGCAGGTAACCGCTGGAGATTGCACCCGCTGCATGGCCTGCCAGGAGGTTTGCCCGGCCAAGGCGCTGACGATCAATGCAGGCTATCATTCATAATTGACGTACTGTCAGGCAAGGAGGCCTCTGATGAAACAACGCGTTCTACTGGTACTGCTGTCGGTCTGTGCTCTGTTTCTGTTGTTAGCTCCAGCCTTCGCTGATGATCTGCCGGAACCGGATCTGGCAGCCGACGCCCGGCTATCCGGGGACAATCCGCCGACAATTCCTCACAGTGTCAAGGATGATGCCGACGGACAGTCCTGTAATCAGTGTCATACCGCTGGCTTCAAAGCACCGCATCCCGATCGCCTCAACTGTACCCAGTGCCATGTGACCGGTGCTTTGCCAAAGAAGCCTGCAGCCAAAGGCACACAAAAAGGTTCGCGCTAAATGACGCTCACGCGCAAGGATTTTTTTCGCCAGGGTTTTTTCTCACTGGGTGATGTTCTGTTGAAAAAAACAGGGCTTACACACCAGAGCGCAGAGCAAGAACTGGAGGAGCTTGATGCGTTGCCTGATGATTGCCGGCGGGTTGCAACGCTGTTGAACGAGCGCTGTCTGGCCCGTGGTTGTGGATGTTTCAGTTGTGTTGAGCGCTGCGAGCAGGGGGCCATCAGTGTGTCGCCCGGGCAAGGTGTCCGGATCGACGGGTCGCGCTGCAACGGCTGCGGCAGCTGTTGGCAGGTCTGTCCGGTGCAGCCCAAAGCGATCAGGTTGCAGAGTGTCAAAAACGAGCTATACCATTAACAACGATTATCACCACCAGAAAGGAAAGGGGAAACCTGTATGCTGAAACAGAGACTAGCCCTGGCAGCAACCGTGATCGGCCTGGGGGCCTTTGTGGCCATCCCGGTGCTGGCGGCACCCAAGACCAAGCCGGCAACAGCCACGACCAAGGATGGCCGTGAGCAGTGCTACATGTGTCACAGTGAGGTAAAGGCGCTCAAGGAGAACTCCAAGCACGCCAAGCTGGCCTGTAGTACCTGTCACGACAACACCAAGGAGCATCTGGAGAAGGGACCCGACGTCAAGCCGATCACCCGGATCGATCAGGCGGTCTGCGGTAAGTGTCACAAGGCCCAGTTTGACAGCTTCTATGCGGTGCATTACCCGGAAGGCGGTTCCCGTAAAGAGAAGGGGATTCCCACCGGCCGCTCGCCAATGCAGGATAAGCTGCTGGCCGGGCACGGTTTCACCTTTGAGCATGCCGAGCCCCGCGGTCACGCCTACATGGTGGTGGATCAGTTCGCGGTGGATCGCTTCCAGGGTGGACGCTACCAGTTCAAGGGTGGCTGGAAGAACTACGATAAAGTCGGCAAGACCTGGGACATTCTGGAGGACAAAGGTGCCAGCGGCAAGCTGACCGAGACCGCCATGGCCGGTAACCCGACCTGTATCCAGTGCAAATCCTCTGACCTGATCCTGAAGTGGAAGCACCTGGGTGAGAAGGGTGGCAAATTCGACCGCAGCTCCAACGTTAACGACGTGGTCAAGGATGTCCATAACCCGGTAGGCTGCATCGAGTGCCACGATCCCCACGGCACCCAGCCGCGTATCATCCGTGATGCCCTGGTGGAGGCTATTGATCAGAACCCTGCCAAGAACATCTTTGCCAAAAACGGTAAGACCGACCTGAAGATCATCTCCTTCCGTGACGGTTTCCGCAAGATCGGCATCATGGAGAAGACCGACTCCCGCATGATGTGCGCCCAGTGCCACGTGGAGTACAACTGCAACCCCGGCACCCAGTGGAGTGATGGTAAGCCGGTCAAGTATGACACAAACCGTACCAACCATTTCCCGCTCAAAAACGCCAAGGATCTGCTGGCCCACTACAAAGAGCTGGATTTTTTCGACTTCAAGCATGCCATCACCGGCGCCCGTCTGATCAAGTTACAGCACCCCGAGACCGAGACCTATGCCGGGTCGGTGCATGACAAGGCCGGTGTGCAGTGCCACCAGTGCCATATGCCCAAGCTGAAGGGCAAGGACGGCAAGCCCTATTCCACCCACGGTGTGGTCAAGCCGATCAACATGGTCAAGGAATCCTGTATTACCTGCCACCCCGGCGATAGTGCCGAGAAGAAGAAGTGGCAGATCGACACCATCCGTAACTACACCAAGGGCAAGATGCGCAAGGCTGAGTACTGGCTGGGTCAGTTGATTGACACCTACCAAACTGCCGCCCGGGCCGGCGTGGCTCCCACCATCCTGGATCAGGCCCGCGCCAAGCATGAAGAGGCCCACGTGCTGTGGGAATACTGGACCGCCGAGAACTCGGACGGTTTCCATAATCCCGACCTGGCTCGTGAGACCCTGACCGCCTCCATCGCCGCTTCCAAGGCGGGTGTGAAGGTGTTGAACGATGCGCTGATGGTTGCCAAGCAGCCAGAGAAGAAGGACGAAGCGAAGAAGTAAGAGGGAGTTGTCAGTATGTCCACAAAAGCCCCGGTCAATTGGCCGGGGCTTTTGTGTAAAATGTCTAAAATCAACGCTGGAGCGGCTTGACAAGCAGGAAAGCTGTGAAACAATTATGACAGCAGGTATTTCATCAGGGGTCATCCCATGAATCACCGCACGTTGATCGCCGGCCTGCTGTTCGGTGGCGCCGGTTTTCTGCTCAATCTCCTGACGCTTGAACTGTTCCTGGAGGTCCGTTTCCTCTTCGGGTCGGTGCTGGTGTTGTTTGCCCTGTTGCGCTACGGGCTGGGCACCGGTCTGTTGGCTGCGTTGATAGCAGCTGGCGCCACGGTGCTGCATTGGCATAATCCCTGGAATATCATGATCTGGGGCGCTGAGGCGCTGGTGGCAGGTCTGCTCTGGCAGCGCCGGCGGATTGAGCTGCTGCCTGGCGTGATGATCTACTGGTGTACCCTGGGCATCGCCTTGATCTGGTTCTTTTATCACCTGGTGATGGGGTTGCCGCCCCAGGCTACGCTGATGATCGGCGTCAAGCAGGGGGTTAATGGCGTGTTCAACGCCATGCTGGCCGAAGGGGTGTACTATCTGGTCTGCATGCGAAGAACAGCAGGCCGTAAACTGCCTTCGCTGCGTAGTTTGATGCTGATCATGATGCAGGCCTTGGTGCTGGTACCGGCCTTGGTGGTGCTCTATTTTGACAGTCAGACCCAGTACCGGCAACAGACTGAAAACCTGCAGATTCTGACCCAGCGGATGGGGGGACTGAGCCGGGTTGCGTTGGCCAACTGGCTTGAACAGGAGCAGCAACGGGTCGTCGCCTTGCAACGTTTGGCAGGGGATCCCGCCAGTGCGGCGCCGGTAGCCATGCAGCAGGCAGTGGATACCCTTCGCCTGGGTGTTGAGAGTGTCAAACGGATGGGGGTGCTGGATCAGGCCAATATCACCCGGGCCTTTTCGCCGTTGGTGGACGAGCAGGGTACGTCGACCATCGGTCTTGATCTTTCGGATCGCCCCTATATAACGTTACTGCACCAGACCGATACGCCGTTCGTCTTCTACGTATTTGAGGGCAAGATCGGCCTGCCTGGTCCGCGGGTGACAATCCTGGCGCCAGTGTATCGAGCGGGCCAGTATCGGGGAACGGTCTTCTCTGTGCTTTCGTTAGACTATCCGGCGGCGTTGCTGAAAAGTGTTGTGGCGCAACGCCCGATTCAGGTCACCCTGGTGGATCGGCAGCGTCGGGTGTTGGTCAGCACTCGTCAGGATTTGCAGGCCTTGCAGCCGTTTGTTATGCCGGGGGGAGGTTCCTTCAAGCGGGTTAACGACGGGCTCAGCCAGTGGATACCCGATCCGGTGCCGGGCGTCGGCGCCATCAAGCGCTGGCTGCGTTCCTACTACCTGACCGAGGCCGAGATATCGGCCGAAACCGGCTGGCGTGTCGTGGTTGAAGGCTCACTTAAGCCCACCATGGAGTATCTGAACAAGCGGACCTTCCAGCTGCTGGCCATGCTCGCCGGCCTGATACTGTTGACGGTCTGCCTGTCACGCTGGTTCACCACGCGACTGATTACGTCGCTTGATGAACTGCGCGGAGTCACCAGCGAACTTCCCGGCAAGTTGCGCAGTGGTACGCCGATTATCTGGCCCGAGCCCAGCACCAGCGAAGTGGCCGATCTGCTGGAGAATTACCGTACTGCCGCGGATGCCCTGGAAGGCTCATTTGACGAGTTGCAGACCCTTAACAACGAACTTGAGCAGCGGATAGCCGAGCGAACCGAAGAACTGCAGCAGGCCCGGCAGGCGGCTGAAGCAGCCAATCAGGCCAAGAGCGAGTTTCTGGCCAACATGAGCCATGAGATCCGTACCCCGATGAACGGTGTGATCGGCATGGCCCAGCTGCTGCACTTTACCGAACTGACCGCAGAACAACAGGAATACCTCGAGAGTATCGAGCTCTCGGCCAACAATCTGTTGGCCCTGATCAACGACATCCTTGACCTGTCCAAGATTGAGGCCGGCAAGGCGGAGCTGCATGCCAGCGACTTTTCGCTGCGTCGCAGCATTCAAGACCTGGTTGCCATCCAGAAGCCGAGCATCACTGAAAAGGGGCTACAGGTAGAGCTGGTGATAGACGAGCAGGTGCCTGATCTGCTCTATGGTGACCAGTTGCGCTGTAAGCAGATTCTGCTGAACCTGTTGAATAACGCCGTCAAGTTCAGTGAACGGGGCAGTATCACCATCAGTGTTTCGCTGGTTTCTCGTCAGGATGACCGCGTGGTGATTCGCCTGAGGGTCGCGGATACCGGCATCGGCATGGAGCCGGAGGCCCTGGAGCGTATCTTCAACCCCTTTGAGCAGGCCGACAGCTCCACCACACGGCAGTACGGCGGTACTGGTCTGGGGTTGTCAATCTGCCGTAAGCTGACTGAACTGATGGGGGGACGAATCTGGGCTGAGAGCACGCTTGGCGCGGGCAGCAGTTTTTATCTGGAGTTGCCGTTTGAGCTGCGGCACACAGGTCAGATTGCCGATGCAGCGGGACCGTTTGATATGCAGAGCTTCGGTTCTGACACGCCGCTCAACGTGCTGGTTGCCGAGGACAATTCGATTAACGCCCGCTACATCGAGGCGCTGCTGGTGCGGTTCGGCCACCAGGTGATGATTGTCGGCAACGGCCAGGAGGCGCTTGAAGCCCTGAAACAGCGCGCCTTCGACTGCGTGTTGATGGATCTGCAGATGCCGCTGCTGGACGGTTTTCAGGCGGTCGAGGCCATCCGCAACCAGGAGCGGGAAACCGGTGGGCCCCATCTGCCGATCATCGCGTTGACTGCCCATGCCTTGCGTGGAGATCGGGAGGCGATAGTGGCAAGGGGGTTTGACGGTTATGTGGCCAAACCGGTTGAGTTGCGACTGCTGGTTGCTGAACTGGCCCGTGTGATGGGTAACAAAGGCTAGAACGAGTGAAATGACGGAGTGATGATGTTCAGAACGTTTGAAAAAGGTTTCCTTGCGCAATGGGTGCTGCTGGCCGTCGGTCTGGTGCTGTTGGGTGGCGCGGTGGCTCATAACCTGTACAAGATTCATCGCGATATCATGATGGGAGAGCGTCATCGTCTGCAGACCCAGGCCCGGGTGGTCAGCGACAACCTGACGGTGCAGATCGCCGCCGCCGACCGGGTCATCAAGGCGTTGTGCAGCGAACTGAGCGGGCGTGACCCGGATACGTGGCAAGCGGTTATCGAGCAGAAACAGATGCGACTGTTTCAAGACGTGTTGCCCGGCATCAGGGTGCTCAACGCCATTGATGCCGATGGTGCTATCCGGCTTTCCAATCGTGATGATCTGCTGGGCCGCAGCATGGCCCAGCGCGAGTATTTCATCCACGCCCGTAAGCACCACGACCAGCAGACGCTGTTTGTTTCGTCCCCCTTTCAAACCCTGCTGGGAGCCTGGGGGGTTAACCTGGTCCGGGTGATGCCAAACGCTGACGGTGGCTTTGGCGGTATTATCAGTGCCACCCTCAACCCGGACTACTTCCAGACCTTGCTGCGCTCGGTCAACTACAGCCAGGACATGGTGACCGCCATTATCCACGGCGATGGGCTGATCTTCACCATGGAGCCGAACCGGGTGGAGCTGTCCGGCAAGAATCTCAACCTGCCGGGCACTTTTTTTTCTCAACACCGAGCGAGCGGTAACCAGGAAAACCTGTTCAGCGGCACCCTGTACGCCACCAATGATCAGCGCTTGATGGTCTTTAAGACCTTTCAGCCTGAGCTGTTACAGTTGGATAAGCCGCTGCTGGTACTTGCGGCACGCCGGCTGGATGCGATCAAGGCTGACTGGCGCACCCATGCCCGGTACCAGACGGCAACCTTTCTGACTATCGCCCTGATTTCAATCCTGGCGTTGTTGCTGTACCAACGGCGCCAGCGCCAGCTGCTGCAACAGGCCGAAGCGGTCAGCGACCATCTGCGCAAATTGCAGCTGGGGGTCGAAAACAGCGCCAGCGGCGTCTTGATCACCGATGTCAACGGCACCATCGAGTATGTCAACCGTAAGTTTACCCAGGTGACCGGCTACAGTCCTGACGAGGCCATCGGACACAACCCGCGGATTCTCAAGTCTGAATCAACTCCCCGTGAGGTGTTTCAGGAGTTGTGGAGTACTATTTTGAGGGGTGAGGAATGGCATGGCGAGTTGCTGAATCGCCGCAAGAACGGCGAGGTCTACTGGTCGGTGGCCTCAATCAGCCCCCTGCACAACGAAGCGGGACAGATCACGCACTTCATTGCCAACGTGGAGGATATCAACGAACGAAAAAATGCCGAGGCCACCATCGAGCGTCTGGCCTACTTTGATCCACTGACCGACCTGCCTAACCGACGTATGTTGCAGGACCGGCTGGAGCAGGGGCTTAAACGAAGCCGCCGCCAGAACAACGGCATGGCGCTGCTGTATATCGATCTGGATCGGTTCAAGCAAGTCAACGACAGCCTGGGGCATCCGGCCGGCGACCGTCTGCTGAAGGAGTTGGCCCGCCGTCTGGTGGCTGCCCTGCGGGACGATGACGTGGTCTGCCGGCTGGGGGGCGATGAGTTCGCCGTTATCTTGCACGACATTCATCACGAAGAGGATGTGCTGCCGGTGGTCAACAAGCTGCTGCGCACCGTAGAACAACCGGTCGTGCTGGAAGAGGGGGAACTGTTCATCAGCGCCAGTATCGGGGTGTCGCTCTATCCCAAGGATGGCGAGGATACTAAAACCCTTGAGAAACATGCCGACATGGCCCTGTACCATGCCAAGGAAGAGGGTAAGAATACCTTCAGGTTCTTTCGTGAGGAGCTCAATTACGGGGTGCAGGAGCGGATCGCCTTTGACCAGGGGCTGCGGCACGCCTTGGGGCGTCATGAGCTCAGGCTGCACTACCAGCCGAAGATTGCGCTTGCTACTGGCCGGGTGGTGGGGGTCGAGGCGCTATTGCGTTGGGTGAGCAACGATTTCGGCATGGTTGCTCCTGATCGGTTCATACCGCTGGCTGAGGAGAACCGGTTGATAGTGCCGATTGGCGAATGGGTGCTGCGTACCGCCTGTCAGCAGCAGGTGGCCTGGCAACAGCAGGGGCTGGAGCTGAGCGTGGCCGTCAACCTCTCGGCGGTGCAGCTTAAGACGCCGGACCTGATCGAGCGGATTGCTGCCGTCATGACTGAAACCAACATCAGGCCGGACCAGCTTGAACTGGAACTGACCGAAAGCGCCCTGGTCGAACAGCCGGATCAGGTGGTGCGTGTGTTGGAGCGCTTGCGGGGGCTGGGGTGCGGGATTTCGATCGACGACTTCGGCACCGGCTATTCCTCACTCAGCTACCTTAAGGCGTTTCCGGTGTCGGTCCTGAAGATTGATCGATCTTTTGTGCAGGATCTGACGTATGACAGCGGTGATCGGGCCATCGCCCAATCAGTGGTCAACATGGCCGACAACCTCGGGATGCAGACCGTGGCCGAGGGGGTTGAAACCCCCGAGCAGCAGGAGATATTGAAGCAGATCGGTTGCACCTTTGTGCAGGGGTTCATGTACGCCAAGCCGGTGCCGGCGGAGCAGATTCCTGACGTTGTAGCAACTATTGAGGCATCAGCCTCCTAAAAGGCCTTCGGGTCACTGTAGTTGGTAGTCCGACAGCCGGACAAACCGGAAGCCCCGTTTTTTGAGCAGCGGTATGGCGGCCATGATGCCGGCGCCGGTGCCCGCCTCGGGGTGGTTCATATGGGCGATGATGATGTCGCCCGGCCTTGATGCAAGCAGCATTGCCGTCACCTTTGCAGCCGGCAGGGTGGCGCCGGCGTCGCCCAGCACAGAAAACCCGATCACCTCATGCCCCAACCGATTGGCCACCTGTACCGCCAGTTCGTCATAGTAGGCGGTGCCCGACCGGTAATAGCGCGGTCGAGTACCGCTCATCTCCTCAATCTTGCGGGCGTTCAGCTCGATCTCCTGTACCAGCTCCTGCATATCCCGCGTGCCGTCGATGCCATAGGCTGACCGTCCGTTGATCGAGGCAGGTTTGTGCCACATGCCGTGGTTGCCGATCTCGAACAGCGGGTTGGCAGCCAGCTGCCTGAACAGCTCAGGGTTGGCGTCAATCCAGCGGGCATTGACAAACAGGGTGGCAGGGATCTGTTCCCGTGTCAGGAAGTCCAGCAAGTGGCGGTCAACGCCTTTTCCCCGTGGCGACCCGCATGCGTCCAGGGTCAGCGCCAGCACCCGTTCGTCAGTAGCCAGTCGGCTGCGAACGCCGGTCACGTTCTCGCCCCACTCCTGTGGTGATCTGCCGTCATACTCCTGTCGGATGGCCGTTTTCAAGGCAGTTATGTCTTCCGCCGGCGCTGCACTCAGCAGGGTGGTGACGATCAAGAGCAGCATGATGGCAAGCAGGGCGATTCTGGTCATTATGGTTCCTTAGGGGATACGGTACAGCGATTGATAGACGCTGATATGGGCAACGATCTTCTTCACGTAGTCACGGGTCTCGCGGTAGGGGATGTTTTCGATGAATTCGTCCCGCTCCAGGCTCCCGAAATTTTTGCGCCAGCGGTTGACCGCTCCGGCACCGGCGTTGTAGGACGCCAGGGTAAAGACCGTGTCCTGATGAAACTGGTCGAGCAACTCGCGCAGGTGTTTGGTGCCCAGGCGGATGTTGTACTCAGGGTCCACCAGCCAGAGCGGATTGTAGGGCTTGCTTCCCTTGTAGCCGGCGGTCATACGGGCGGTGGCAGGCATCAACTGCATCAGGCCGATGGCACCGACAGGGGATTTAACCGCAGGTCTGAAGCTGCTCTCGGCCTTGGCCAGGGCCAGCACCAGACTTTCCGGCAGACGGTTGGCAGCGGCATGTTTGCTGAACAGCTCGGCGTAGGGACGCGGATAGCCCAGTGCCCAAAAGGGGAGCGACTGCCGTTCCCAGTGTTCGGGCCGGTTCTGGTGGAAGATGACGATGGCGCCGTGGGGGTCGTTAGCCAGCAGGTGCAGCCGAGCGAAGCCGGCTGCCTGTTGTCTAAGGGGGGCGCTGCTCTTCAGGGCGGCTAGTTCGGTGCGAGCGTCCTCCATCAGGCCGCAGCCAACCAGCGCCAGAATGCGATCGCTGCCGGCCGGTAGGTTGGGCTCGGGCAGGCCGGCGGTAAGCGGTTCCCAGCCGGTTGCCTGCTGCTGCTGATTGCGGCGCCAGGCTGCGTAAAAGCCGAAGGGAAACTCGTTCAATAATTGTTTGTAGCTGATCTCAGCTTCTTGCGACTTATTTTGTCGTGCAGATGTGCGAGCATGCCAGTACAGCGAACGCTCCCGGTATTCGTTGTTGTTCAGTAAGCGCTGAAAGGCATCGGCGGCTGCCGGCAGTTCGCCGGCGAGATAGTGGCTCCAGGCGGCTTCCCAACTGGCCCTGCCAGCTAGTTCCGAGGTTTGAAAGTCGTGCGCGAGACGCTCAAACAGCAGGTTGGATTCACTGAAGCGGCCAGCGTGTTTATGGACAAAGCCGGCCTCAAGCAGGGCGTCGTCGGCCAGGGGGCCCCGCTCGCTGGCCAGGCTCAGCAGGCGGGCCAGGGCCTGCTCGCTCTCGTTGATGCGTTCCGCAACACGGGCCAGGGCAAGACGGGCCTCATCACGGATGGACGGGGTACGTGACAGTGCCGCCCGGGCCAGAAACTGCTTGGCCAGGGTGTAGTTGCGTTGTTTGCTGGCTGCCTGCCCTGACTTCAGTTTTACCTTGGTCAGCAGGTCGTCGGAAAGCTCGTTGCGGGGGATGGCTGCCAGGGCCCAGGCAGCGTCATTGGCACGACCAGCGGCCAACAGCAGGGTTGCCCGCTGGTACAGCTCCTCCGGTCTGAAAGTGTTTTCCTGGTTGAGGCGCTTGAGGGCCTGCTGGGCCCTTTCAGCCTGGGGGGCGGACGGGTGCTGCAGCCAGACGGCGCGGTACTCGTCGAGGGCTGCAGCCTGTTCACCCAGCTGCTCACGACACAACGCAGCCCGATAGCGGGCATCCACGCTGTCGTTGCCCAGGCTGTGGCGTGCGCTGAACTGCTGGTAGGCAGCCAGTGCCGCCGTCAGTTCGCCAGCCTCAAACAGTGCATCGGCGGCCAGCTTTTCCATCTGGCGGCTTAAGGCCGCTGCCCGGCTGCTGCGGGCGGCCTTGGTGGCAACTTCGGCGGCAGCGCGGTACTGCTTCAGTGCGAACAACCCTTGAGCGCGCAGGGCAGCGGCATGATCAGCCAGCAGGGGGTAGGTGCGCTCGGCCTCCTGCAGGTAGGGCAAGGCCTCCGCTGGTCTGTTGAGACGCACCAGACTGATGCCGGTCATCAGGGAGCGTCGGCCCGAAGCAGGCGCCTGCAGGCTGCTCTGTAGCGCCTCTTCGTACTGGCGGTTGCGCAGTTGCTGGGCGGCGCGTTCCAGGCGCTCATCGTTTGCGGCGGTGGCGCCACCACAGGAAAGCAGGAGTAGTGAGATGAACAGGGTGGGCAGTATCTGGCACAGACGGCTTCGAAAGGACTTGGCGAGGTTCATGCAGCCATTCCTATCACTTCAGTGGCTCAAGGTCAACGCCGTCAGGCATTTTAGGATACCGTCCCATCGGGGCTTTGGGTATACTCACACGACACATCAGGGAACAGGTGCTTCAGATGAAACAGCTTGATCGCATGTTTGACCGGATACGGGAACGACTCAACGCCGAGCAGCGCACAGCCGTTGAGACCATTGAGGGGCCGGTGCTGGTGATTGCCGGTCCCGGCACCGGCAAGACCGAAATCCTTGCGGCGCGGATCGCCACCATTCTGCGGGTCAGTGATGCCCTGCCGGAAAACATCCTCTGTCTGACCTATACAGACGCCGGTACGGTGGCCATGCGCTCACGTCTACTGGAGTTCATCGGCCCTGATGCCTATCGGGTCGATATCTTTACCTTCCATGCCTTCTGCAACCTGGTGATCCAGGAAAACGCCGATCAGTTTGGTATCCGTTCCCTGGCTCCGGTCTCCGAGCTGGAGCAGTTCCAGCTGGTGCGTGAGATCATCGATGCCTTTCCCCAGGATCATCCGTTGACCCGTTCCACCGGCGATATTCACTTCGAGTCTGACCGGTTGCTGGCCCTGTACGAGATCATGAAGAAGGAGGATTGGTCGGCTGACTTCCTGGCCCAGCAGGCCGACCGCCATGCGGCCTCGCTGGCCGATGATCCGGAGTATCGCTACAAGCGCGCCACCAAGGATCGCGATGACACGGTGCATCAAAAAGGGGAGCTGAACGAAAAGAAGCTGCGCGATAGCCTGCGTCGACTGGAACAGCTCAAGGCCGCCGCCGCTACCTTCTCAGACTACCAGCGGCTGCTGCTGGAGCGCGGTCGCTACGATTTTAGCGACATGATCCTGTGGTGCATCAGGGCCTTTCAACAGTCGCCGGACCTGTTGTCCCGTTATCAGGAACGCTACCTGTACCTGCTGGTGGATGAATTTCAGGATACCAGCGGCTCCCAGTACGAGCTGTTGCTGCAGCTGGCCGACTACTGGGAGAGCCCCAACCTGTTTGCAGTGGGGGATGACGACCAGTCGATCTATCGCTTCCAGGGGGCCAGCATTGAGAATATCCGTCGTTTTGAGCAACGCTATGCCAACCATCTGACGGTGGTCACCCTCACCGAGAACCATCGTTCATCTCAGCAGATACTGGATGCCGCCGCCAGTCTGATCGCTAACAACAACGAGCGGCTGACCGCCGACAAAAGACTTAAGGCCATGAACCCCGAGGTGGCTACCCTGCCGCAGCCGCCGCAATTGCGCTGTTACATCACCCAGGCCCATGAAACGGTCGGCATCAGCCAGTCGATCGAGGCCTTGCGCGATCAGGGAGTGCCGTTGGACCGGATCGCGGTGATCTACCGCAATCATGCGCAATCGGACGATATCATCCGCTATCTCACCAATCGCGGCGTAGCGGTGGCCACCCGGCGACGGGCCGACCTGCTGCGGGAGCCGCTGATTGAAAAGCTGCTGACCGTGTTGCGCTACCTGGCGGCTGAACTGCACCGGCCCCATTCAGGTGAGCGGCTGCTGTTTGAACTGTTGCATGAAGCGTGGTTCGGCATTCCGCCCTTGGCCCTGGCCCGCCTGTCGCTGGAGATCGGCCGCCGCAACGCAGGGCAGCGGGTCACCTCCTGGCGGGATGAATTGGCGCGCTGTGGCCGGCAGCCGGGCCAGGGCGAGTTGTTTCCAGATCCGACCGAGCAGGCCCTGCAACAGGCCGGTCTGATGATCGAAGAGCTGGTGCGGGATGCTGCCACCATGACCCTGCAGGAGCTGCTGCATCAGGTCATCACCAGGCTGGGCATTCTGGCCACGGCTCTTTCCTCAACCGAGCGGGTCTGGCATCTGCAGCTGCTGAACACCTTGTTTGACTTTGTGCGCGAGGAGAGCGCCAAGGCCAGCCTGAGTCTGGCTGGTCTGCTGGAGCTGCTGCGCGATATGCAGCAGCAGGGGATCAGCCTGCCGGTGGAGAAGCTGAGCTATGCCGGCGAAGGGATCAATTTCCTGACCGCCCATGGCGCCAAGGGATTGCAGTTCGACCATGTCTTCATGCTGGGCTGTACCAGCGGGGCCTGGGACAGTGCCGGTCGCAGCCGTACCTACACGCTGCCGCCCACGGTCTTGACTCGCTGCAGCGGCAGCGAGGAAGAGGAATCGCGGCGTCTGTTCTATGTGGCCATGACCCGGGCCCGCCGACAGCTGGTGATCTCCTGGCCTCAGCGGGACAACAACGACAAGGAGCTGGAACAGAGTCGTTTTGTTGCCGAGTTGATCCAGGGGGGCAACCTGCAGCCGGAGAGCATCGTGTTGCCGGACGAGGCGTTGCTGTCCTTTGGCGCGGTGGTGCTGCCGGCGCTGTGCTGTGAGCTGCCGCAGGAGCTGATCGACACCGCCTTTGTGGATACGTTGCTGCAGAAGTATTCGCTGAGTGTAACTCACCTGAATACCTATCTGCGCTGCCCGCTGTCGTTCTATTTCAACACCCTGCTGCGGGTACCGGCACCGATGAATGCCGCCATGACCTTCGGTTCGGCGGTGCACTACGCCCTGGAGCAGTTGTTTCGTACGATGCTGGACGATCCCCGTCGGCAGTTTCCGACGGACGAGGCCTTTGTCGCTGATTTTCGTTGGTTCATGAAACGTCATGAGGATGGTTTCACGCCATCGGAATTCAGGCGTCGCCTCTCCTATGGCGAAGCGATCCTGCCGGCCTTTCATCGCCGGTATGCCGGCAGCTGGAACAAAAACGTGCTGGTGGAACACGCCTACCGCTCGATTGTGGTGGCCGGGGTGCCGTTAAACGGCAAGCTGGATAAGCTGGAACTGGACGGTAGCCGGGCGCGGGTGGTGGACTATAAGACCGGTAATCACAAAAATGCCCTCAAGAAGCTGCGACCGCCCGATCCCGATAAGGTGGCCAAGGCCCAGGCAGCGGGGAAAAAGCCAGCCCCTGAAGACCTGTTGGGGGGTGATTACTGGCGGCAGGCGGTCTTTTACCGCATCCTGCTGGAGCACGACCCCCGCCGCAGACTGACCATGACCGCCGCCGAGTTTGATTTTGTGGAGCCGGACAAGGAAACCGGTGCGTTCCACACGGCCCAGGTGGAGGTGAACGACGAGGACGTGGCCATCGTCATTGATCAGATTACAGAGGTCTACGCCGGGATACAGGCCAAGGAGTTCAGCAGGGGCTGCGGCGAGGCTGATTGCGAGTGGTGTGACTTTGTGCGGCGCTTTGAACGACGCTGACGCAAAACGGCCGGAAGTCCAAAGCTTCCGGCCGTGGGGTGTGTCCGTAATCAGGCTGGCTACTTGATGTTGGGGTACTGGTAGCGCTGTTTGGCCTGTGCTGTCAGGGAATCAGGATTTTTGTTGGTCTGCTCCTGACCGTTCTGGTCTTGATTGGCTTTTTGCAGGGCCTGCTGCGAAATGGTTACCGTGTCAGTCTTGGCAGCCTGCGGTGATTTCATCGCATCCTGATTCACCTGCGGCACCGCTGTCTGCTGCTCGGTCCTGGCGTACGGGTTAGTGTAGGCCGGATTTGTGGCCACGCTGTTCATCGAGATCTGACTGATTGCCATCTGAGCCACCTCCTATCAGTATGGGCTGCTGTGTGCAAGCTCGCGTTTCGTGTCGCTACATACGTGCATCGATGGTCGGTCGTTGTAACAGTTGCGCATCGGTATATGAGATATTAGCCGGCGGCGGTACGATCATCCGCAGCAGCTGCCGGTACAACGCCGGGGCCTGCGACCTGAGAAGTTTCAGCTCCTCGCTGTTGCCCATGAAGGGCGGGTAATGCTTGGTCAGCGAGAGGTCCGGCTTGTCGGTCGGCTTCTGCATGACCGGTTCAGCCAGTTTCCGTTGCACCTGTTTGTTGTCAAGGGCCGGCTGCTGGTCCTCTTTCTGCTGCTCCTCCCCCGGTTTCCGGTTGATCAGTGCCTTACTCAGATCAAGCGCCGTGGGTGAAAGCTCAACCGTGTCCTTGGTCGGCTGCTGCGGCGCAGCCGCTGTGGCTGTGGCGGCTGGCGTTGTCGGTGCGGTTGGTTGCGTCGGGCCGTTCATCACCATCTCTGCCCCCGGCGTGGTTACCGAGGCAGGCGGGCCAATCGTGGCGGCACCCAGAGTTGTGATGGGAGAGGCCATGACGCACTCCACTGGTGGTCTGTTTATCTGGTTAATATAGTAGGCCTTTGCACCTTAGAATGCAAACGGGAAATCTGCCGCTTGCATATCATCGGAAATACCCCATACTTTAGAACCTAGCTTGCTGTTCGACGGTGACTGAGGAGGCTACCATGAAATCTGTACTACCGATTACCGCCACACTGTTGCTCCTGCTGCTGTCCCCCTGTCAGGCCGGTTTTTTTGACGATCTTTCCCGCACCTTGCTTCCGCCAACACAACAAAGCGGCAGCAGCCTGGACAACACTACCATGGTAAAAGGGCTGAAAGAGGCGTTGGCCACCGGCACCGAACGGGCCGTGACCACGGTATCCAGGCCCGATGGCTACCTTGGCAACCAACTGATCAAGATCCTGCTGCCGGAGCGGCTGCAACAGGCCGCCAATCTGCTTGGCAAGCTCGGTTATCAGCAGCAGGTGGACGAGTTGGTGCTGAGCATGAACCGGGCGGCAGAGAAGGCGGCGCCTCAGGCGGCTGGTTTTTTCGGCGATGCCATCCGGCAGATGACTCTGGAAGACGCCAAGGGGCTGCTACAGGGGGGCGATACGGCAGCCACCAGATATTTCGAGGAAAAGACCCGCAGCCGTCTGTTTGAGGCCTTCAAGCCGTCGGTGTCGGCAAGTATGGATAAGGTCGGCACTGCCCGGGCCTACAAGGAGATGATCGGTAAGTACGAGGCATTACCGTTGGCGTCTCTGGCCGGCAAGCCAAGCCTCGATCTGGACAGCTACGTGACCGATCAGGCTCTGGATGGCCTGTTCAAGATGGTGGCCGAGGAGGAGAAGAAGATCAGGACCAATCCGGCAGCCCGCACCACCGATCTGTTGCGTACCGTATTCGGCAGCAAATAAGACCTGCCGGGCAGGAAGGGGATAGCAGTCGTGCTTAAAGCTGGGCAGGCGACAGGGCGTCAGATGCACTGGCAGCGGTCTTGATGACCCTGGCTGGCAGAAACCCCTGCTGCTCGGCCCGCTGCAGTATCTGGTTGTAGAGCTGGTCCGGCATCTGCGGCGATCGGCTGAGAATCCAGAAGTAGTTGCGGTCCGGCGTGCCCACCACTGCGTACTCGTAGTCACTGCCCAGTTCGATAATCCAGTAGTCGCCGCGGAACGGCCAGAAGAAGGATACCTTGAGTTTGGCGTTGCTGGCGTTATCGACCACCCAGGCCCGTCCCTTAGCCTGGCGGACGGCGCCGCTCTCCGTATCGCGACAGCTGTTCAGCACCTCTATCTCGCCATTCTCGCGTTGGCTGTAATCGGCGCGGCTGTCCTGGCAGCCTTGCTGGAAGCGGTTGGGGTAGCGGGCGATCTCGTACCATCGGCCGAGGTAGCGTTGCAGATCGACCCGGGCAACGGTCTCCAGAGGGGGCGGCGTGGGAGCCATGGCCGCAGCGCTGCCGTTGCATAGCAGGGCCAGCAGTGCCGTTAGCAGGCTGTTATTGAGACGTTTCATGGATGCCTTTCGTTTGGGGCTGCCGGCTGAACAAATCTTTAATGGCAATGCGCAGGCGCCGCCTCGGGATGTCATCTGAGGCGGCGCTGGTCGTATGAAAACAAGTTATTTGCGTTGACCGGTCCAGCTTTGAGTGGGCGGATCGTTGCAGTAGCCCCAGCGTCCGCCAAAACGGTCACCGTCAAAGATGAGTTCGATCCTGCCCCAGTAATAACGGCCGTTCTTGGAGGTGCTGCAACGATGGTTTGAATTGTCTTCAATCCAGTAGCCTTGCAGGGTGGTGTTATTCAAGCTGCCGACGATCTCACCGTTGTCGCTGCCGTAACGGCCACTGATCCGGTTGCCCTGCTGGCGGAAGCGAATATCACCTTCGGTGGAACTCCAGGTCCCTTCGATAGTTGCCTCCTCGCGGATGACAAACGGGTCATCTTCGTAGGATTTTGGTGGTGGCGCTGCCGTGCGCGGTGGTGACGAGGTGCGGGTGCCATTCCAGGCGCTGGTCAGGGCGTCGTTGCAGTAGCCCCACTGGCCGGAAAAACCGCTGTCGGTGAACTCGATTGAGATTCTGCCCCAGTAGTAGCGGCCATTCTTGGCAGTGCTGCAGCGCCGGGCTGAACTGTCCTCAATCCAGAAACCGTCCATGGTGCGGTCATATAACACCCCGGTCAGTTCGCCGTTGTCATTGCCGTAGCTGCCGGTTATCCGGTCGCCCTGCTGCCGCAGCGTCATTGCCCCCTCGGTGCTGTTGTAGGTCCCGGTCACCGTAACGGCTTGTGCCAGCGTGGGTAGTGCGACGAGCAGTGAAAAAACAAGTGCCAGCATGATGTTACGCATGATGCTACCTCCTTGTCGATTGAGTACGATGTTTAAGTATAGCTCACTACCGCTGTGCCGCAAGTGGTGCCTGCGGGTTCATGTTTAACCGCTATCACTGCTGCAGAAATGTTGTGGCCAGACTATAAAAAACCGGGGACTGCGGTACACTTGTCATGTAGTCAAAAGGGAGGATGTTGTGGTGTCGCTTGTTACGCTGCATACCCTGTTTGTCCTGCTGGCAGGCAGCGGCATGGTGTTGGTGGGTGTTAGCTATATCACCCTTACAGCTTGGAGCACCATCATGGTTGGCGCTGTGCTGTTGCTGGTTGTCGCCATACTGCTGTGGTTGTATGCCTTGCGGCAGGTCTGTGGCGTCGCAACGCAGATGCAGGGCCGGCCGCTGTCTGGGGCTTTGCTGGTGCGACTGTACTTTGTGCTGCCCGAACTCTTGAACCAGGCCTTGGCTGGCCGCAGCGTCAAGCGGGTCGACCGGGCGCTGCCGTTCAGTCTGATCGTCTTTTTCGTCATGCTGCTGGCTGCCATCGTTATTGCGCCTTATCTTGTGCCGCTCGTGCTGTTGTCCATACTGTTGGTAATGTTGCGGCAGCTGCATCAGTGGCGTCGGGCCGTATCGCACCTGAATCAGGAACCTTGCGCGGCACTGGCATCTGGGGTTGAGCGCAAGCCGCTGCCGGTCAGTCTTGAACTGCTTGGCGGTGTCCTGCTCAACCTGCTGCTGGCGGGGATCGTGGTGGTGCTGTTCAACGCCATTTTTGTAGTGCCGTTTGAGGGGCGTATCTCCCGGGCCCAGCAGAAGCTGGTGGAGATCGAATTGAAGCAGGCCATGGAACTGGGCAGCGCCTATCTGGCCGACCATGCCGACCAGAGGATCACCACACCGCAGCAGCTGGCAGCGCTCGGTTGGCAGGAGACCGACCGCATACGTCTGGTGCAGGTCGATCTGACGGCAAAGGGCGGCTCCATCACCATGCAGTATACCCAGCGTACCGGCTCCCGTCGTGAGCCGGTAACGGTCAAAACGGTCTATGATGGGGAAACGGTCAGAATGGAGCGTATGCCGTGACCGTTCCAATCAAAAGGCATATGCAGCACAGGGAAAGGGGGAAGAGATGAACGACAAGCTGAAGGCGAACAAGGCGTTGTATCTGGCACTGCTAGCGCCCCTGGCGCTGGTGGCATCGCTCTGGTTGGTTCCTGCGGCAACTGTCTCGGCCAGTGCAGACAGTCCGGTGTTTGCACAGCCGCCTGAACCGCAATGTGTCTGCGCCTATTGTGGCTGGCCGTGCGGCAGCGGCCATGCCTCGTGGTGCAAGTACAAGTAGCGCTCTGTCTGGTAGTTGGAAGCGGTTTCGAAAAAGCGGGCCCGGATGGTAGCTGCGGGCCCAGAATAAATAAAGGGATTAGCTTTTTGCGCTAATCCCTTGTTTATTGGCGTCCCCTGGTCGAGGCACTTCGAACATTATCGGGCGATGAGATAGGTTTGATAATGCCTGGCTAGATAAAATAGCCTCGTGTGTCAGGTGAACCTATCTCCATGCACTATATTCCCACTTCAAGCTTGAAGTGAGTTGCCTTGACTCGGGGCATTAACTCCCGGGCACGTTCACGGACCAGATCCACAATGCCATATCCTGCCAAGGTATGCAGCGTTCGGGAAAGGTTGCTTTTGTTGCGTCCGGTCAATACCCCCAGTTCGCTGATGGATTTGGGTTTTTGTTCTTCTATGACGTGCAACAGCAAGCGATTATCATCACTCAGCACTTGAGCAAAGGACTGTAATGATTCAAACCAGATTTTCGGTTCATCCTTGCGGGGCTTGTATTCTCCCTTTGCAATGGCAATAGTCCGTTTTTTAAACTCTTCCCGCGACATAATCCCAACATGCATGCTTTTATTCATTTGGCACCCCCGTCAATAAACAGCTCAATCTCTTTCCAAAAATCTGTTAGCAATTGTGAGGCCGACTCATACTCATATGGCATAACCTTTTCCTGATGGTGCTGGTGATCCCAGGCCAGACGGCGACCGCCAAACTTTTTTCGTTTTGGAGGTGGGCAGCCGTGGGCGTTGTCAAAGCCAACCACCCGAGTATTGTTTCGGTCATGCAGCGTCAAGGAATATGAAATCCCGTGAGGTATTTGCTCGCTGGCTGTCACCGTATAGGCTTCGAACTTGACCCAGTAGCCTTTTTCAAGGCGATAGGTGATCCCATGCAGATCCAGCAGGGTGTCGAGCCCTGTTTCCCGTGCTTGCTTCATGCGCCTGCCTTCAAAGTGAAAAAGGTTGTTAGCTGATGACAACTATACGTGACCACCGTTGGTAAATCAAGCAGGATATTGGACCATTAGCTACACCATCAAAACAAGAGGGCCTACAGTCAAAGCTGTAGGCCCTCTTGTATGCTGGCGTCCCCGAGACGATTTGAACGTCCGACCCCTTCCTTAGGAGTAAAAAAAATACCCATTTTCGCGGTGTTTCATGGTCTTTCATTGCATTAATATTAAATAAATAATTCCATTGACTTAAGTTGTTTTTACCCCCCATAATACCTTCACTGTATTTCATCATTTTTATCCGCTAGCCAGTCTCAAAAGTACAACTAAAGTACAACTCGTTTAGGGGGGGTAGTGTCATGAAAAAGGTATTCGACGACCCTACGATTAGAAATATGGAGATCAAGGCCAAGCCCTACGACTGCATGGCGGACAAGGAGCCTGGCTTTGGTATCAGGGTTCATCCCACAGGTACCCTGACCTTTTTCTATCAATACAAGATTGACGGCCAACGCCGGTTCATGACTTTGGGCAACTATCCCAAGATGAAACTCAAGGAGGCTCGCGAGCTTTATCATGCGGAACAGTCCAAGGTTAAGGCTTTGCGCCGTGGCAGTGCAGATGGTGTCGATCCGGTCCTTGACAAGAAGCGTAAGCAGGAGCAGCGCATTGCCGAAGAAGCTGCCAGGTCTCAGCTGCTGAGTGTTTCTGAGCTAGTTAGTGAATACGTTGATCGCCATGCAAAGAAGTTCAAGCGGTCGTGGCGGGAGGATGAGCGGTTGCTCAATAAGGAGGTTGTCGCTAAGTGGGGTAAACGCAAGGCGGCGGACGTTACAAAGCGAGATGTGACGCTGTTGCTTGAAGGCATCGTTGACCGTGGTGCACCGGCCATGAGTAACCAGGTCCTGAAGATCGTTCGCAAGATGTTCAACTTTGCAGTTGAGCGTGACATCTTGAAGCACACACCTTGTACCGGCGTTAAAGCCCTTGCCCCAAATACGCGCCGGGAGCGGACCTTATCCGAAGGCGAGATCAGAACCCTCTGGGGCAGCATGCAAAGCGCCGGTATCTCGGATGGCATCGAGCGCGCATTGAAGTTGGTACTTGTGACAGCGCAGAGGCCGGGAGAGGTTGCGGGGATGCACACCAGCGAGATAGACGGCCATTGGTGGACTATTCCGGCAGAGAGGGCAAAGAACGGCAAAGAGCAGCGAGTTTATTTGACCGGTACAGCACTTGAGCTTATCGAAGCGCAGATTGAGAGTATCAAGCTGAGCCGTGAATTACCGCCAGAAGAGAAGTACACGGGGTACATTTTTCCCTGCCCCCACAAGAAAAAGAAGCAGGCCATGGATTCACACGCATTGCCTGTTGCCGTCCGGCGGAATATTGCCTGGCCGTTGACGGACGCAGACGGGAACCCGCTCTATAAAAAAGACGGTAAGCCTGCCACGGAAAATAAGCTGAAGGTCGAGAAGTTCACTCCCCACGATCTGAGGAGGACAGCCGCTACCTTTATGGGTGGCATGGGGTTCATGGATGAAATCATTGATGCAGTGTTAAACCACGTCAAGCAGGGCATAATCCGCACCTACAACCGCCACGGATACGATAAAGAAAAGCAGCAGGCCCTTGAAGCCTGGGAACGCAAACTCTTGAGCATCATTACCGGAGCAGAAGGCAAGGTCATTCCTATTCAACGGAAGTCGGCAGCATAAAAAGTAGATCTAAGGACCGCTACGACATTTTCTGTCATGGTGCTGTGTTAGGTTGAACTACCAGCAGATAACTCCTTACCAGCAGGAGGTCCACCATGTACGCACACGAACTGCTTCAAGTAGACCTTGATGAATTAAACAAGCTTGATCAACCAGTCCGGGCCATCGGCATCGATCTCGGTACCACCAACTCAACAGTGGCTGAGATTACCTTTGATCCAAACGTCCCAGTACTACCGGAAGTCCGTTGTCTCCCAATTGAACAACAGACCGATGGCCGTAGCTGGTGGAGCCCTCTTGTCCCTTCCGTGGTGACCTTGCATGATGGACGTAAAATGGTGGGCGAAGGTGCCCGGCGTCTTCGTCCGCTCTTCAGAAAAGGTGAGTTGGTTGACAAGGGTAATTACTTTTCTGCCTGCAAAGATGACATGGGCCTCAAACTCACCTACCACATGGCTCCGGAAGGCTACCGTTCGGCAGCCGAGATAAGCGGGCATATCCTCGACTATCTGTACGAAGCTGCCATGTTCGATAAGCCGCTTGATGAGCCGGACACAGTAAACGTCACCGTGCCGGCTTCATTCCAGACCGCCCAGCGTGATGATACACTCAAGGCTGCCCGCTTGGCCGGAATACAACTCCGTGGCGGCGACTTGCTGGATGAGCCGACTGCTGCCTTTATCAACTATCTCTACGAGAAGGTTGACGGTCGTCTGCTTGAACCGGGCGAGACCAAGCATCTTCTGGTATTCGACTTTGGTGGCGGCACCTGTGATGTGGCGATTTTAGAGCTGTACTGTGACCATGAAACCGAAAAGCTCTCAGCATCATCGTTGTCCGTCTCGCGGTATCATCGGCTGGGTGGCGGCGACCTTGACAAGGCGATCCTGTACGAGGTGCTGCTGCCCCAGCTGATCGAACAAAATGGCCTCTCTCGCCACAGCCTTGATTACGAGACCAAGAAGCAGATCATCGAACCGGCCTTCCTAGGGATCGCCGAACAACTCAAGATTGTCGTATCGGAACGCTATGAAAAGGCAATGGAAGGCGAGCTGGACGATTTTGAGGAACGTGATGATGATTGGATCTATGTAATCCATGGCAAAAGCGTCTGTAAGCTACCTGATGGACGTAATCTGGTTCTGACCAATCCATCCCTCGGGGTCAACCAGTTTGACGATCTGCTGGAGCCGTTCCTTGATGAGGGCCTGCTGTTCGTCAAGGAGACCGAGTACCGCCAGACCCTCTCCATCTTTGCCCCGATACGGGACGCCCTAGACAAAAGCGGCCTGGAAGACATCAACATCGACTACTGCCTGTTGGTCGGGGGTAGCTCTCTGATCCCCCACATCCCAGCCAAGCTAGATGCCTACTTTCCGGTAGCCGAGATACTCTCCTTTGACACTTCTGATGCCATGCAGACAGCCGTGGCCCGTGGTGCCGCCCTGAATGCCCTGTCCCTGGCTGTCTGTCAGCGGCCGATCATCCAGCCGATCTGCCAGGAGACGATTGCCCTGGTGACCGCCACCGGCCCCTTTGAGTTGATCCAGCGCGGCACCCCACTCCCATGGCCGCCCCATGGCGATTTTGAAGAAGTGACCACACTGGCCGTACCTGAAGACTCACTGCTTGATCCGGTCTCCATGCGGGTGGAAGTCGTGGCCTGTGAAGAGCTGGGACACCGCCCTCTCATGTCCAACATCTGGGAAATCCCGGCACCGGTGGCGGCTGGCGAGCGGATCAGGCTGGAGTACCGCTATGATGAAAATCAGGTATTGGAAGTACGCATCAGCCATGCCGAGCGGGAAGATGTGGACGAGTTGCATGCCGTGCGTGAACACCCCCTGACCCACATCGTCAACCCTCAGGCAGTCAAGCTGCGGATTGCCGAGACCGAGGAGAAGCTGCGGAGCGGTGAGGTCCATCCCGCACATCGGGAACAGGCCATCAAGTCCATTGCTTACGACTGTGCCGAGCTTCGTCAGTACGAAAAGGCCATCGCTACCCTGCAGACGCTGCTACGGGTCAAGAACGAACCGGATGCTTCAATCATCAACCTGATCGGCCTCTATAGCGGCTATATGGGCAACCGAGAGCGTGAGGAGAAGCTCTATGCCGAGGCAATCAAGGCTGATCCCTCCTGGGGCACCCCGTGGTTTAACCTCGCCTTGCTGCTCCAGAAAGAGGGACGGCTAGAGGAGGCCAAGGAAGCCGTTGAAAAGGCTATCCGGCTGATGCCCAAGAACGCCCCCTATTACGTGTTGCAGGCCGAGATTGTCGAAAAGACCGGCAAGGCATTCGCAGTAAAAGAGTTCCTTGATATGGCCGTCAAGCTGTTCAAGCCGCTGGATGAACTGTCCGACTGGGAGCTGCATTGGTACCGTAGATGTGCCGACATGCAGGGCGAAAAGGAGGCTTTGTCAGCGGCGGTTGAAGAAAGGAAACGCCGTGACACGCTTGGCGACGGCGAGTATGTGCTTGAACAGTATGGCACACTGCCGGTGCTGGCAGCATAGGAGCGACTGGGGGCCAGGGCAAGCGATAAGGGAAAATGTAATGAGACGTTTTGCCATAGGAGACATACACGGCGGCCTGCAGACCTTCCTGGCGCTGATCCGCCGTATCAATCCAAGAGACAATGACCGCATCTATCTGCTGGGCGATTACATCGACCGTGGCCCGGATAGCAAAGGGGTGCTGGAGACGATCATCAGCATGCAGGAGGCCGGCTGCGACATCCGGCCAATCCGGGGCAACCATGAGGATATGCTGATCAGGAACCTGTCTGGTGACCATGATTTGTACTCATGGGCCTGGGTAGAGAATTGGGGCCAGAAGACCCTTTTCAGCTTTGGGGTCAAGCGCCCTGAAGACTTGCCGGTACGCTACCGAAAATTTCTGGCCGGGCTTCCTTATTATCTTGAAGAAGAGGATTTTATCTTTGTCCATGCCGGGCTTAATCTGGGGCTTGATGATCCTGTCCGCGATACACCCGCAGAGCAGATGGTTTGGGAGCGATCCTATATCCCTGAATCTCGACCAGCTTTCATGCAGAGGGTGGTATGCGGCCACCGGGTTTGTACTCTTGATGCTGCCCGCCAATCTCTTCATGAGCAGGTACTACAGATCGATAACGGTGCTTTTACCAACCAGCAGCCTGAGCACGGTAACCTGCTGGCATTAAACCTGGATACCATGCAACTTTTCGTTCAACCATGGATCGACCGCAAGGCGGTCTGGTAAAAAAGGAGATAGCCACCATGTCAACTGACTCAATTCGCTATCATTGCACCGGCTGTGAGTATGAGTATCTGGAACATTTTCAGCCGATAAGGCTCAAGTGCAAGATCGGTGATGAGGTGGCCACCTATCGCCGCACAACAGCGTGGTGCAATCAGTGTGATACGATTCGTTACGTTGAGCACATACCCACACTTGATGAACTGCAGGAAGATTACGATGAGTTTGAAGCACCGTTCATAGAGCCGCCTGCGACCGGCATAAGCAAATTCATCTCGTTGATCTTTAGGGGAGGGCGACCTTCAGCGAGCGACATCAGACGCAGTGAAAGCATCAAGAAGCTGAATACTCAGATTGCCTGGCGGCAGGCGCGCATAGCCCCGCCCCATTGCCTTACCTGCGGGTCAACGGATTTAACCCCGATAGATTTTGAACAGGTTGATGAACATACGACGGCAGCCAAGAATTTTCGCCATTCATGCGGCGGGCAGCTGGTGCGAGATCATAATGACGACCCTGGCATCCGCTTTCATTTCCGGGATAGGACAATCTGGATGGATATTGAGGGGAACAAGGTTGATGCCAGTTGAGTCTGTACGCCCTTGAAGGGAGCAGCGATGAATTTTGTATGTGTGTCGCTGCCCCCGGTGCTGGCCAAAATGCTAGAAATTGTAGTTACACCATCCTCTCAAACATCTTCTCCAGGTAGGCCGCCTGCTTTTCCGGTCCCATGAACAGCAGGTGGCGGTCTTCCAACTCCTGCTCCGTGCAGGTTACATTGATAAGATCGGTGATCGGTGTTGCCGAAAGCACAAAGGCATTCAGCACCAGGTCAGGATCAGCAAGTTTTTCCTGCAACACCTTCACTTCCTTATACAGGCCAAACTTGGGATCATTCAGGCCCATCTGGCGGATGCCCTTGGGATCGACAAGACTCAGCCACTGCTTACCGCTGGCGTCATCCACCAGCCAGAGAAGAAAATCGGGATAGAAGTTGCCTGCCAGGGCAAAGCCCAGCCCCTTGGCCTTGGTGTCGGCATTACGCAGCAGGTAGAGGCTGCGTCCGGCAACGGCAGCCTGGCCTTTGGGTGATGTATAAAATGCCTCCAGGTCCTGCACAAAACGGATCTCGCTCGGTGCATCAAAGGCCAGTGGACGCATCTTCAGCGGCACGTCTCCCTGTATCGACATCAGCGGATAATACAGATGCCGGTCAAAGCAGATGGCAACCATCTGGCTGCCGCCGTTCCAGGAGCTGACTTCACCCAGCGTTCCGGAGGCTACCAGCTTCTTTAGCTCTTCCAGCCGCTCCAGATAGATCTTGCCGTCTTCTGTATCCTGAATATCGAAGTGGTAGACCTTCAGCATGGTGTCGTCATCATGCCGCACCGTTACCACTTCATAATACTGGCCTTCATAGGCATTTTTCAGGGCCTTGTAGAAACGCTCGGTGTAATCCTGCAGCAGTCGGATCAGGATATCTTCCAGCTTGCGTATATCCGCGACTCTGTTGATGGCAAGCTCGGCCTCGGGGATGTAGAGGGTGTACCAGCCGTTGCCCGTTTTGCAGAATCCTTCCAGGCCGGTACGATCCAGCCGCAGGTTGGTCATGCTGCGCTGCAGTTTGAAATCCTGCACCGCCAAGTAGACACGGTCAAAATCAAACAGCGCCATTGCTGCTATCGGCAGTTTGCCTTTATGGCGTACATTCGCGGTGGTGGCCTCGCTACCCTTATTCTGGCTGCTCAGCGCCTCCAGTCGCGGATAGAGATCAAGCTCAACATGCGGCGCCTTGACCTTTCCGGCAAATTCAGAGGGTATTTCGTACAACCACGGGTAACAGCTCCGCTTGAAGCCGTTTTTCTGGTTATCCTTGTAGCCGTCCTTCAGCGACAGCGTTTTCAGCTTGTCCTTGGGCAGATTGGGCCGGGTCTCGAAATCCAGCTCAATGATCTCATCGCTGGGGGTAATGCCTTCTTCCTGCAGATACTCCTTGAACTTGGCCATGTACCCGGCCCGAACACCGAAGATGTTGAGGGTCTCCAGCCTTTCCAGGTGTAGTCCCTTGGGCCGTTGCCCCGGTGTGCTTCGCTTCAATGAGTAATTTTGCCCTTTCAGCCGCACCCCCCGGCCAAAGAGCTGGATGATCTGGGAGCCTTCACCCTGTCCCATGTTAAGCAGCCCCATGGTGGAAACCCGCCAACTGCTCCAGCCCTCGGTGAATTTGCGGGAGCCGATCAGGATATGCAGGCGGCTGTCCTTGCGGTTGATGCTGCTGAACAGTGATGCTGCAAACTCATCTGCCTCGGTATCGAAATCGGTCTGTTCCTCACCCTCGCAGAGTTTGTAGAAGGCCGCGTCATCGCCGATGTTGATCAGGCCGAACGGTTCGTCGCCCACCCGCAGGGCCAGCTCACCGCTGCAGCCCTTCATGTTGACCAGCTTCAACCGCTGACGTGAATCACTGTTGAACAGCTTTTTAAGGATGTCGGCATAGACTGCATCGGGGCTTTGCCCCAGCAGTGGCAGAAAGCGATCTTTGAAGATGTCACGCTGCTTGGTATCCAGCAGCCGTGCCCGGTTGTCGATCAGATCCTTGATCCACCC
The DNA here is from genome assembly GCF_034008105.1 of Trichlorobacter sp. Classification (NCBI taxonomy): domain Bacteria; kingdom Pseudomonadati; phylum Thermodesulfobacteriota; class Desulfuromonadia; order Geobacterales; family Geobacteraceae; genus Trichlorobacter; species Trichlorobacter sp. The sequence continues at coordinate 51,873 of NZ_JAVEPN010000003.1, read as the reverse complement.
CTTTGCCCGGCTGTCGTTGTTCAGGAAGCCAGCCAGAAAGCGGACCACATCCAACACATCGGAATCCTCATCATTCACCTTGTTGCCCACAAACACCCAGAGCGGCTTTTCAAGATTGTAGTCGGCCAGCTTCTCAGCGTTGCGCTCCCACAGGTACTGCTGCTGGTAAAAGGAGAGCAGGCAGGCGGTGAAGTACAGATCGCGCCTTTCAGTGTCGTCATCATTGGCCAGATTGAGGATCAATGACTCCTTGCCGTAGCCGTCGTCATAGAAAAACTTGTAGGAGTAGTCGAACAGGATGCACTTGGCATACAGTTCCCGCGTTGCCAGAGTGCGCGCCTTGCGGATCTCATCACTGGTCAGCGCCAACTGCTGGAGTTGATCAGCATCCAACCTGCGTAGGGCCGTGGTGCCGAACAGCAGCTTGGCTTTTTTCTTTTTGGCATCCTCCTCGGCCTTCTCCACGGTAAACCCTTTGGCAACGGCCTGCCCAAAGGTGGCGGAATACTCAAAGGCAAATCCACCCCGGCAAAGCACCTCGCGGCGGCTCATCCAGGCCCCGGCAGCGGTGCCGGTCCCCCGGTGTCCTTCATCCACCAGCACCAGGTTGTTGCCTTCAAACGCCTCCACCGCAACGGTTTTGTCGCCCATCTCGTCGCCCAGCTTGTTGATGTCTATGACCTCGATGGTGCCCTGAAAGGCGTTGCTGTTCTTGTCAAACAGTCGGAAGAAGTCGAAGCCGGACAGATCCAGCTCGCTCAGATGCTGGTCTGACAACCCTTCATTCGGCGTCAGCAAAATAATCTTGTCCGGCTGCTTCCCAGGGTAGCGCTGCTGGAAATAGTGCAGATACTGCAGGATGTTGACATGCAGCAGCAGGGTCTTGCCGGAGCCGGTGGCGTTCCAGAAGGCCAGCTTGTTCAGCTCGTCACCATCAAAGGGGCGAAAGCGATGCTCCTCTGTGTTTTGGGCGTTGTATGCTACCACCTCATCATTCAAACCGGCCAGCAGGTCATCCTGACGGTTGAAATACCAGTCAAGATAGATCTCGGTGAACAGCAGCGACAGATACTGGAAGTACTTCATATTCAGTTCGGTCTCTTCCAGCCGGTTGCGCCTGCGGGTAATCCTCTGCCAATGGGCAACGATATTCAGGTCGTAGCGGCGCAGGTCGTCACTAGCTATGCAATCCACATTGAACAGGTTACGGGTCAACTCATGGAAGAAGAGGGTCTGGCCGTCTTCGTCAATCCCTTCGTGGCGGTCATCCCCCAGTCGCTCCTTGACGGTCTGCAGGCTGCCACCCTTAAAGAAGCGATACATCCAGTGGTTAAGCACCAGCTCCTTATGAAAGCTGCGGCGTTGGGTAGGCGGCATCGCTTACACCTCCCCGTCAAACATGTTGCTTAGAAACTCCGGTTCAATCTGGCGGATCTTCAAGGTCTTGGTGATGCCGCCTTCCTCCTCGGTGCCGGTGATGATCGAAGGGATGTTGTGGTCGCCGTTGATGTAGACCACGTCGAACTCGCTATCACGAGGGTTGATGGCGTACTTGTCGCAGACACGCTCCAGCTCGTCGTACCCCACCTGTTCACAATCGCGCCACAGCACCAGGGCCTTCTCGCCGGTGGATAGCGTGCCGGTAACGGCAACAAAACCTCGATCCAAATGGGCGTCTATCTGCTTCACCTTTAGTCCGATCAGGTAATTGAAGGTCTCCACCAGATCAATGGTGCACTCTTCACAGGCCCCGGCAGAATCTACCGCAACCTTGAGGGTGCAGTTGAACGGCTTGCGGAAGGAATCCACCGAGAGGATGGAACCCTGGGATTCGATGTTGAGCAGGTAGCGCAGCAGGTAATCGTCCTGGGCATCCGGTGAAAGGGTATCCAGCAGGCTTTGCTGCTCATCGGTGCGTTTAAGCTGCAGGTTGTTAAGGGTGTCTTCGTAGCTCTCAATCTTGAGAACTTTGAAGGCATGGGAGATGCCGGTTTCCGGGTCGGTGGCCTGGCCGTTTTGCCAGTCAGCAGAATAGACCACCTTCATAACTCTAGCCTTCAGGACAGAATTAAAATATCCACCTTGTTCAATAAGAATGTATTTACGATTTGTTTTATCTTCGCGGTTGCATGTTATTACAGCGTGCGCTGTAGTGCCTGACCCGCCAAAATAATCGATTACCATTCCGTTATTATCAGGACATCCAATACGAATACTATCTGCCACAGCATCTACTGCTTTGGGGAAGTCAAATTCAACATCTGCTGTAAAAAGATCTCTTAACGTTCTGGTTCCATTATCACGAGCTGAGTATTGTGTTTTATCCCACCAAGTTCGTGGCAGCACTCCAGCAATATTCAAGTATTTTCTGCCGTATATCTCAACTCTGTCACCTACCTGTTTTGCAAGCAGTGTATGCAACTGTTGTGAAGTCCGTTCTATTCCCCATCTCCAAACCTTCTCATTATTTCCAGAATCAATCGGCCAAACTACTTTCTCAAAGGAATCATGCATATCAATGACATCATATCTGTTTAAAGATTCGCGCCACACAAGACCAGGCATTCTAATTTTCATCGTAGTTTCATTTACATACAGTGGAAAATGTTGTTTTGGTCTGCTTAGCCTATCAGAACCCGCACTGCTTTTTCTGAAATTTTCCCATTCATATGCTCCATGCTCATCCTCTAAATCATAACGGTTTCTTTGCGCATCACTATGCTGTAAACGGCCAACCTGCGGAGATTTAGAGCTAGCACTATAGAAAAGTCCAAACTCATGATTAACCGAAAATCCTTTTACCGTTGAACGGCCGGAAGGGTTGTTTCTTATGACAACCGTAGCGAGATGATTTTCCTCGCCAAACTCCGAGTCAAGCAACTTCCTTACGTTTGAATGTTCATAATCATCAATGGTTAAAATATGGACGCCATCATCACGCAAAAGGCGCTTTCCAAGTGGAAGTCTCGAATTAACAAGCGTAACCCATGAGGAATCTCTATAACCATTCTTATAAGCGATTACGGTAGCGTCAGTGTTGTAGGGGGGGTCAATGTAGATGCTATTTGCTTTTTCCCGATACCGCTCCTGCAGCAGGTTCAACGCCTGAAAGTTATCCCCGTGAATCAGCAGGCCGTCCAGTGACTCATCCAGGTTGTCAATCGCCCCCAGCAGCTTGTTCTTGAAGCCCATATCAAACAGCGCCGTCTCCACCATCAGGAACGGATGGGCCTGCAGGTGGTCTACGGCACGGCTAGCCCCCTCTGCAAGCATCCCCAGCCGGTCCCACTGTTCCCATTGCCTTTCATTGGCGGCTATCGCCTCCAGCAGCTCCGGGGCATCCCTGATCACCCGGTCCAAGGTGATGCAGTAGTGGGTTGCCACCACAAACTTCTTCTTCAGCCAGAGTTTTTTCTGAAAATCCTCCAGTTGAGCCAGAAAGGTAATCAGATCCAGGGCAATGGCCCGCAGACACTGGATCATCCGCAGGTTTTTCTCGATGTCGCTAAACTTCTCCGCATGCTGGACATCATCCAGGTGCATGACCTCGTTTTTGATGTAGAAATCCAGCTCGCCCCGTAGGAAACGTCCCAGATCCTTATGAATGAAGTAGTCTGCCGTGTTGCGCTGGGTGTAGGTGGTCAGGTGTTTTTCCAGCAGGGTGCGCTGCGGGTTCTTCTCGGTCGGTTCACGACGTGAGAGTTCCGGCCAGCGTGCTGCCACTGCCGGTTCATCCAGTACCGCCTGTACCGCCTTGCTCACCACGGCATCTTGCTTGGTCCCCTTGGGCATGGAACGGTACTCAAAACGGATCAACAGCTCGCCATGCTGCTCCTCCACCGGCAGCAGCTCTTCTTCGTACTCCTCACCATCCTCGTCAACCAGCAGGCGGGTCTGCTGCTCCAGCAGCACAAAGCAGCGTTCCTTGTCGTTATCCTTGCGGTTGTCCTTGGCAGTATCGGCGGCCACCAGACGGAAATTGACAGTGCGGCCATCGGCCAGCTTGAAGCTGTAGTTGGCAAAGGTTTCACCGCTCTTGGTGTAGTACTGGTCCTTGTTGGCCCAGTGCAGCACCACCTCTTCACCGGCGTAGGGGATGGCGTAGGTATCCCCCTTGAAACGGCGTTGGCTGATGAAGTCGCCCTTGTCGTAGTAGCGGGAGAAGAAGGTCAGCAGGTGGGAAAAGACCGCATTTTCATGGTCAGCCGCACCCGTGCCCTGTTCAGCGATCCGTTGCCGCAGCTCCTGCACCTTGGGGACCGTGTCAGGCTGTACGCCGAGCGCTTCTGCATTCTTAATCGCATCGGCCAGTTCTTTCTTGAGTTGCGCAAGGCCGGCAGTACCGGCCTGGGCAAGGGAATCCTGCACCCGTGCCTTGAGGCGCTTGTCCAGATAGTCGTTGATCTCGCTGGCCCGTGCTCCGATGATCCGGTAGATGCCGAAATCCAGCTCAGGCCGGTCAATCTGGAATATCTCCCGCAGTTTGGCGGTCAGGTCGTCATATTTGCTCATACTGTCAAGCTCCTCCGGTTAGACCACTGTCCAGCCAATGGTGAACAGCCGCTCCCGTTTAGTTTTCTGTGTCATCTGTTGTTCCAGCCGGGCAATCAGGGCATCACGCCTTTCGATGATCTGGTCCTCGACGTCGAAGATCCGCTGCCGCTGCTTGCGCTGTTTCTTCTCCAACTCCACAATCTGTTTCTGCAGCTCCACCTGCTCGGTGGTGGTTGCCGCCTGCCGCGCCTGACGGTTCAGCAGCTTCAGCCTGGCCTTGGTCTCTTTCAGCTCCTTTTCAGAGGCAAGCACCAGGTCATCGGCCCATTTTTCCAGCTTTTCCCGCTCTTCCTGAAAATGGCGGTTACTGGTCTCCAGCGCCTTGGCAATGGTTGCCGCTGCGTGGCGTTCGGTTTCAGCGGTAAGCCGCTGGGTGGTGGCCTTCAGGTCAGTTGGCTGGCTGATCTCTGCCCTGCACTGGAACAGCTTCTCGCACTGCTCATGGTCAAGGGGGGGGCCGTCAGCACGGAATGCGCTGAACAGCAGATGTTCTTCAGTAGCAAAGGAGGTGATGGTGAGCCGCTCCAACGCCAGAACGCCGGAATGCCCCTTGAGCGCCTCTACCATCGCAATCTTGGTGGGGTGGCTGCTGATGTCAAAACAAAGCATCGCTGCCGGGGTTGCCTGCTGCAAGGCGCTGTCGAGCACGTATTCGCCCAGCGGGTGGGAGAGGCGGTAGAGGAAGGCGCCTTCAATGTTGTGACGGCTTTTGCTGATAAGATGATAGCGGCCCTGCGGAACGGCTGTCGGAGGGGTCTTCAGGTCGAACGCCAGCTCTTCGTCATCAAAAAGGGCCTGCTGATTGAGCACGATTTTCGTGACGGCCCAGAACAATTTGCTGAAGCGGTCAAGCTGATGACGGGTCTGGTCCAGCCTCACCTTTAAGCGGGAGTGGACATCCTCATCAAAATGCTCCAGCAGTGTCTGCCGGGTTTCACTCATGCGGTTGGCAATGGCCTGTTCCATCTCGGCCTGTAACGCGGCAAAGGCCGCCTCAATCTCTCCGGTGCTGCGGCACTCCTGGTAGATGCTCAGGATACGACGTTCAAAATCAACGCCGGTCTCGATGCTGCCCAAAACCTCGTCCGATGCGCCAAAGACACCGGAGAACAGGTTGAACTTTTCGGTCAGTAGCTCGTAGACCCGACGGTCGGCATCGTTGCGCTCATTGAGGAAGTTGATCACCACCACGTCATGCTTCTGGCCGTAACGGTGACAACGTCCGATCCGCTGCTCGATCCGTTGCGGGTTCCAGGGCAGGTCGTAGTTAATGACCAGGGAGCAGAATTGCAGGTTGACACCCTCTGCTGCCGCTTCGGTGGCCAGCATGATCTCGGCTTTGTCACGGAAATGCTCAATCAGGGCAGTCCGGCGGTCGGCAGTTCTGGAGCCGCTGACCCGTCCGGTATCCGCATTATCTTTGAGCCACTGTTCAAAGATGGCGTTACTGTCAGGATCAGTGTTGCTGCCGTTGAAGAGCACGATCCGTCCGGCAAAACCGTTGGCCTCAAGGAAGGTCTTCAGGTAGTCCTGTGTGCGCCGGCTTTCAGTGAAGATCAGCGCCTTGCGGCACGCCCCCATCTTCTCCATCTCATCAAAGCCGATCTCAAGCGCGGTGCAGAGGGTACGGGTCTTGGTATCGACACCGATCTGTCGTGCCTGGGCGATGAAACCGTCCAGCTCGGCGATTTCTCCATCAAGCTGCGTGCGGTCGATGGCCTGCTGCTGTGGCTCTTCCTGGAGGCTGTCTTCAGTGTCTGCTGTCTCGACTTCCTGTTCCTCTTCCAGAAAATCATCCCCCAGCTCATCCCCCTCAACCAGCTTCTCAAGCAGATTTTCCGGTTCGGGCAGCCCGGCACGCAGCGTCTCAAGGCGCTGTTTGATGGTTTCCAAGGTGCCCGCTACGGCTTGTGTAGAGGAGGCCAGCAGCTTGCGTACGATCAGGGTGGTAAGGGTGCGCTGTCGATCCGGAATGGCATAGGTGTCGGCACGCTGCAGGAAATTTGATATGGCTTCGTAGAGCGACTGTTCCTGATCTGATGGATGAAACGGGCGGGTGATGGCACGACGTTCTGTGTACTGGATGTATTCCAGCACCTGTGAGCGCAGGGTGCGCTTGGCAAAACCGGCCAGCCGCCGTTTGAGCGCATCCAGGTCGGCAGTACTGCCGGTGTACTGCTCGCGGAATGACGGCAGATCACCAAAGATCTGCTCATCAATCAGGGTAGACAGTCCGTACAGCTCCAGTAGCGAGTTCTGCAGCGGAGTGGCGGTAAGCAACAGTTTTTTGCGTTCCTCAAGTGCCCAACGGATACCTTGCCCCATACGGTTACTGGGACGATAGGCATTACGCAGCTTGTGCGCTTCGTCAATCACCGCCAGATCCCAGGGGACCAGCTTCACCAGCTCTTTTTGCAAGGTGGCAAAGTTAAGCGACGTGATGACGATGCTGTCGGCATTGAACGGATTGTCGCTCCCGCTCCGCAATGCCTCCTTGAATGACTTGGCCTCAAGGATCACCGACGGCAGGTTGAATTTTTCCGCCAGCTCCAGACTCCACTGCTTACGCAACGCAGCCGGGCAGATGACGATCAGACGCCGACGCCGTTCCGCCCAATACTGGCAGAGCACCAGCCCGGCTTCAATGGTCTTGCCGAGGCCGACTTCATCAGCCAGCAGGACCCCTTTGGATAATGGCGAACGGCAGGCAAACAGCGCAGCCTCGATCTGGTGTGGATTCAGATCAACCGAGGCATCGAACAGCGACATAGAGAGCTGATCTATGTCACCAGAGCCGGAGCGTCGCCGCAACTCGGCAGCGTAATATTTGGCATGGTAGGGGGTGGACAACGGGCAGTTACCGCCGGACTTGATTTCAATTTTTAAGCCGTCGGTACTATAAGAAATACTTGATTTTAAGTAAAGCAATGCTTGGTGTCAGCGCTCTCCGGTTATCGTTACTCTACGATCCATCGGAGCGTGACATGGGAACCATCTTGACCAGCAAACAAATTGGTTGGAAGCTGAGGAAACTTCGCCAGCAGGCAGGCTGGACGCAGGAGTATTTGGCAGAAAAAATCGGGGTGAGCACCCAGCAGATTCAAAACTATGAATCCGGCACCAACAAGCTTAATACTGATCGTCTGCAGCAACTTGCACAGACGCTTGATGTGCCGGTACAGGCCTTCTTTACTGACGAGGCAGAACCCTACCCATTGGCTGTCTCTGAAAAACTGCTGCTAGATTCTTATCGCGCCATCCCGAACCGTGATATCCAGGAATCGATTCTCAAAATTACGGCTAATGCGACCAAGAACAGCTAAACAGAGGCAGCAGGGAAGGTAATCAGTCCTGATGGATGAGCTGAAAACACAATAGTTGTTCAAGTAAATCTATTCTGCTATCCTCCCCAAATCATCTATTCACCTGCCTTTTGTGACTGAGGTGGTCGGGTTAGTGAGGCAGAACAAAAAATGGATACACCCCCCTCAAAAAAATCGATTCTCTTCACCGGTATTCTACCCGTACTCAAAGAGCAGAGCGCCTACTTTTCCCTCGCCACCATCAAGCGAGCCCTGACTGACGCAGAAATTGGGCTTGCCGACGATATGCTCCTGGGGTACATGAGCGAGACTATGGCATTCGACAGTTGGCTAAAATTACCGGTGCAATGGGTAAGGCTATAGTTGATTCTTCTGAAGTCATTGCTGATGACGAATCCGATGAGGATGACGACTTTGATAACCCTTGACCAACTGACAAACATAATCGCCAAAGGTGAACAGCTTGACGTAGAGTTCAAATCCGACCGGCGAACAATGCCTGACCGCGAGATTTACGAAGAGGTCGTTTCTCTGGCCAACAGTAAAGGCGGTGTTCTCCTGATCGGCGTTGAGGACGACGGTGCGATAACCGGTGCCCGTCCCCGGCATGGCGATGTTACTGATCCACCAAAACTCCAGTCGGCAATTTTCAACAATACCGTTCCGAGTATCAACACCCGCATCTCAGTTGTCAGGCACGATCTGGGGCCGGTCATTGCCATTGAGGTTGATCCATACCCGGAGCCCTGTTCCACCAAATCAGGTAAAGCGTTGCACCGTACCATTAAGTCTGACGGCAAACCGGAAAGCGCTCCATTTTATCCCCGAGACCAACGTTCACGTAGAGTTGACCTGGGGCTGCTGGACTTTACGGCACAGGTTCTTGAACAGCTCACTTTTGCTGATCTTGACCCACTGGAATTTGAGCGGTTACGGCAGGAGATTGTCCGCCTGCGCGGGGACAGAAGCCTGCTTGAGCTGTCCAACGAAGAGATCGCCAAGGCGCTTCGTCTTGTGGAGACCCGCCACAACAGGCTTGTTCCCAATGTTGCCGGGCTCCTGCTGCTTGGCAGAGAAGAGATTATCGAAGAGGTTATTCCAACCCATCAGGTGCATTTTCAGGTTCTTGACGCACAGGCCAACGTAAAGGTGAATGATCCATTCAGGGCTCCACTTCTCAAAACCCTCCAGGAAATAGGCGCTCGCTTTGCAGCCCGTAATGAGGAGAAAGAAATAACCATCGGCATGCTCAGGCTACCGGTGCCGGATTATTCCCCTAGCGGCTTCCGTGAGGCGGTCAACAATGCCATCCTGCACCGTGATTATACTCGGCTTGATGATGTCTATATCCAGATGCACCATGATCAGATGCTTATTGCCAGCCCAGGCGGTTTCCCGGAGGGTGTAACCGTTGATAACCTGCTTGTGCATGAACCAAAACCCAGAAATCCCAGGCTTGCGGCAGCCTTCAAGCGGATCGGCCTGGTTGAGCAGACAGGACGAGGGGTTGACCGGATATTTGAAGGGCAACTCCGTTATGGCCGCCCGGCTCCTGATTATGCCCGCAGTGATACCAATGGAGTCCGTGTCATACTGAATGGTGGTGAACCGTCTCTCAAGTTTGCCTCTTTTGTGTATGAAGAGGATAAGGCTGGCAGGCCGTTTGTACTGGATGAGCTGATTGTTTTGAATACGCTCTTTGTCCAGCGGAGAATTGATTCTGAGCAGGTTTCAAAGGTTATCCAGAAAGGCCCATCAGAAGGTAAGAGAGTTTTGGAGCGTCTGCTCGAACGAGGTCTTATAGAGGCGCGTGGCGAAAAACGGGCAAGGATTTATCATCTGGCAGTGAGCCTCTATAACCGCCTTGATGATGTCTCAGGCTATGTGAGGACCAAGGGGTTTGACAAGATACAGCAATACCAGATGGTGCTCTCAGCCTTGGATGCTAAAAAAGACAAACGGATCACACGGGAAGATGTTGCTGAGCTGTGTAAGGTCACCCCTGCCCAGGCATACCACCTGTTAAAAAAGATGACTAAGGATGGCAAGTTAGAGCTTAATGGTAATGGGCGAGGCTCATATTACACTGCTAAAACGCACGGCTAAACGCACGTAATAATCGCCAAACGCACGGCCGTGTGTTTATGTGTGATTACTTCATAAATACAAATAAATGCAGCTAGTTGATGAGCTGCTAAAGGCAAGGGAACTACATAAATGGCAATGACCGTTGAAATCAAAGACAACAAGCTCTGTATCGAAATTGACCTGGAGAAACCAGCACCGTCAGCGTCTGGCAAAACGCTGGTCGTTGCCAGCACACGCGGCAATGCCGTAACAGACGTTATGGTTGACGGCAAACCGGTTACAATTGGGCTGAATGCGTATATCAAACCGTAGAGATAGTGTGTCCACGAGAGTAAGCTCAAAAATGTATCAGATTGAAGAGTGCAGGATATTTTGTCCCGATGGCTCCTCGCCACCCGGATGGATGGGGACTTGGACACACCAGGAGCCTTACGGAGTAAAAGGCTGACGATCTTTATTGCAGAGGAACAGTATGGAAAGCCACACCCTTGATGAAGCTGCACGGATATTGACCCCCTCCGCTGATTACCTCCAGAAAACACTTGAACAACTGCGCAACAAAATTCTGTTTTCCGGTAAAGCTCACCCGATTTTGAAACCATGCGTATTTTTCCCGGAACCAATATCGTTACGCATATTCAACAGGTATGGAATAATCAATAAATGCGAAGTTGACTACAAAAGGAAAACAGTTCCTGTGCCTTGCAGTGATGGTCGTACACGCGACTGCTCATACGATTCTGCAAACATACCGGGGCTTTTTCAGCTTACCTTATTCCCTGAATCTTTTGACACTACCGAATCCAAAGAATCAGGCCGTATTCAACTTTTCAGAGAAAAAGCAGTTTTTGCGGATTGTTTGGCAAATTTTTCAATTGATATGGCAGTCGGTTGGATAATGAATGGTTGGCAGCATTTCAATGAACTTAAAAACAAGTGGGAACCTGAGACCCCACCAGAAGTAAAAAGAACAAAATCTCATGTCAGGGGAAAGATAGGCGAGTGCGTAATACTTACCCAAAATGGTGTTCATTATCTGGTGGATAGCCCTGTCAGTATCCCGCTTTCAGACATTCGGATAACGGACAAAATGCTTACGGAGTATGCCGCCAGCGAAGGTATCAAGCTCCCGCCAAAAATGACACCTGTACCGACAATAGATCAAGCCGCAAAGCAAGTTACCGTTGATTTCGACATCCAAGACTACCTCCCCGTCAGATTCCTTGATTTCTATACCGGTGGGAAATTAGGCCCTGAAACCACGGCTCTCTGTTTTGCTCACAAGCAGGGTATTGACTGGAATCGACGGATGGAAACGGAGGACAAGCTGACTGCCTATCACTGGCAGTATGGGAAAACTACGGCGATAAAACGGACGGAATGGGAATCTGTACTTCATTCAATAAAATCTCTTTCAGAGCGGTACAACAAGACCGAGAGGCATTTTGACGAATGGCGCACAGCAGCCTTGAAACTACTTCCAGTTGCATTTGTTCGACGCAGTGAATTTGACGCTGCATATCAACGCGCCATGTCACCGGAGCGGATTACCTTTTTAGATCAATCACGAGGTTTCGAGCGCCTTACAGGTGATGAAGATAAAGAGGCAAGGCAGACGACCGACACGCCTTATATTCCTACTGAGCTTTTGGATATTGTGTTTGAAGGTTTTAACGTATCCCCCGCAACTTTCCACAGCTCACCAGAACAGACGGCACAGAAGGCCACACAATCAGTCAAGGAAAAGAAAGAAGCGACAACGACAGACAACAGCAAGAAAATGTCAGCACTGAAAAAAGGAAAGATCAAAGCCAACTCAAAAGCTGTGGACAAGTTATTGGCCGCTTATCACGGTGACACGGGGAAAAAAGCCTCAGATCACAACGACCTCCTGCGGCACATGCGAGAGCACCCGACGCTGTACCCATTGGCGGGATTTGGCAAAGACGGTGACGTAGATAGGTATTTCTGGTTAAAGGTTTCCTCTGGTGCAGCAAAAGAGCATTTTTCCAAGAAGCAGATTGTTAGAAAAATAGTAGCCCGGCTGAAAAACAACGAATATCTCACCAAAGAGTCCCTAGTAGAAAAAAACATGTAACAAAAACGAATCATAAAACTTGTGCAAACAGACAGAAAGGCCGTGAAGATCTTACTTCGCGGCCTTATTTTTATTTTGCAATAACGGGACAGAAACGCCGATTTTGTCATCGTTATTGTTGTTCAAGTTCCTGTAATTGCGATGCTTTTTGTTGACCATCGTGTTTCGTTCGCTATGATCGGAATTAACAGAAGTGCGCGCTCCTGATTTTCGATGCAAAAGGATGAATGTATGACTGACAGAATTATTCGTGAACCTGAACGACGACAGATTACCGGGCGCTCGGCAGCATCGTGGTGGAGAGATGAGCGGGCTGGCAAGGCGCCCAGCAGGGTAAGGATTGGGGACAACGCCGTCGGTTGGCGGCTCAGCGACATTAAGGCATGGCTTGAATCCAGGTTGACCGTCACGCCGGAGAACGCAAAGCCGGTTGCCCCAGGCGCAAAGCGTGGCAGACCCCGCAAAAATAGGGCGGAGGTGTAGCCATTATGAGACCAGATCACATCAAAACAACTGATATTGACCTCTCATCAGCCATCATGACCCTTACCGAGATACGCCCAGTGCTATTTCCCGGACGCAGCCCAGGAGACCCGGTAGAGATTGTGTTTTCAGCAAGTGACGAGATCAGGCTGATTGCCCAGCGGTATGCCACCGGAGAACTGCTTGCGCCGGTTAAGCGTTTGGCTACCTGGCGTAATACTTTGTACCGCTACATCAAGGAAGTTGAGCGCACACGGCGGGAGGTTGCCCTATGAATTGCGACCTTCACACCGCAGCAGAAAACGCCTGCAATGAGATCAGCGTGATGTTCCGTACAGTCCCCACAGACGGTAAATTTTATCAGCTGGATGTCGTTGGTAAAACAACCCGCAATGGCGCAGGCCGGATCAGGCTCTTTCCTGATGGTGAGGGTGGCCAGGTTTGGAACCACATCACCGACGACACCCGTCTATTTTGGACATCAAGTGATCAGCCACTTACTCCAGCCGAGGCAGAAGAGCGTAGACGTAGGGCAAAAGAGGAGCGGGAGAAAGCTGAACGTGCGTTTGACGATGCACGGCAGAAGGCCGCAGCACTTGCCGTTGAAGTATGGAAAGTTTCAACACCACCGGTTGCCTCGCTGTATTGGCAACGGAAACAGGTAGAGCCGACTGACACCATCCGCGAGATTCCACTTGATACACTTGTGGAGCTTATTGGTTACCACCCGAAGGCTAAGGGAAAGCAGTTCTCCGGAGGTATGGTTCAGATTATCCCGGTACGTGGTGACAAGGGCATCAGCAGCATTGAGATGATTGACGAGACTGGCCTCAAAGCCGGTCTCGCTGATGGCCAGAAGCGCGGATGTTTTTGGGCTACTGGTAAGTTGCCAGACGGAGATGGTAGTGGCCTTACCTTTGGTATTGGGGAAGGTGTTGCAACAATGCTGACCTACAGCATGGCAACCGGCAACGTGGGGATTGCAGCATTATCCTGCGGTAACATTAAGGCAGTGGCGGAACTGATCCATCAGAAGTATCCCAAAGCCAGAACCATGATTGTCTCTGATATTGGCAACGGAGAACAGGCGGCCCTGGAGGCGGCACGTTCTGTCAATGCCTTGCTTTTCAAGCCGTCACTTCCAGACGGTAGTGCCGGGAGCGACGCCAACGATCTCCATTGTGAGCTGGGCATTGCAGAAGTTAGGCGTCAGATAGAGACGGCAATCTCGCGGACTGGCGCTTTATCAGGTGCTGCCGATCTCTGGCCCCAGCCTGTGCTGTTTGGTGAAACGCAAACTCCGGATATTCCAACGTCACTGCTACCTGGATGGCTCGGTGATTATGCCGGGGCGGTAGCCGCCAACACCCAAACACCACCAGCCATGTCAGTGATGATGGCCCTGCCTGTCATAGCGGCATGTGTCCAGAAGCGTTTTCAGGTGGCCAGGACACCGGAGCATGTCGAGCCGTTGGCGTTATGGACGGTCACCGCACTGCCGCCAGCCAGCCGTAAAACTGCCGTGGTCAATGCCTTTACCGGACCGCTTTCAGCATGGGAAAAGGAGCAAGCGGATCTTGGCAAAGGAGAGCGGTCACGGGTGGCGGTGGCCCGTTCGATACTAGAGGATCGTATAAAATTGATGCAGTCGAAAGCCGCTAAAACCGACAGCGCAAATGATCGTATCGCCTTGATAGAAGAAGCTGCGCGGATTCAGGAGGAGTTGCCTGACATACTGTACGCCCCCCGTGTGTTCACGGCAGACGTGACACCAGAGCGCCTGCAGGACCTGATGATGGAACAGGGTGAGCGCATGGCGCTGTTTGCCGATGAGGGGGGTATCTTCTCCATCATGGCCGGTCTCTACAGTGGCGGTAAGGCCAACATCGACATTTTTCTTAAGGGTCATGCCGGAAGCGCCGTCCGAGTTGACCGCCAAGGACGCATGGCCTACCTTGACGAACCGGCCCTGACCTTTGGCCTCTGTATTCAGCCGGACATTATTCGCAGCCTGTCTGAAACATCCTTCCGGGGCAACGGATGTCTGGCGCGGTTTCTTTTCTGTCTACCCGCCTCTAACATTGGTACACGAACGGCTGGGTCGATACCGATTCCTCAGACGGTTAAGGCCGCCTACCAGGAGGGCATACGTGGTCTGTTGAATATACCGCCGCTCTTGAATGATCAGGGTAAGCAGAGCGCCCGGACGCTTACCCTTGATCCTGGTGCCATGCAGGCGTGGGAAAATTTCTTCGTGTTTTTGGAGGCCCGAATGGGTGATGGGAAGGATTTGGAGCCGATCCAGGACTGGTCTGGCAAACTGGCTGGTGCGGCATTACGTGTTGCAGGACTTATGGCCGTGGTTGAACAGGGGGAGGCAACCATCACCATCAGTGAAAAGGTTATGCGCAAGGCCCTTGAGCTGTCTGAACTGCTAATTCCCCATGCAAAGGCGGCCTTTGATCTGATCGATGGCGGTACTTCACAGAACGACGCCAAACATGTGTATCGCTGGATTCTGGAAAAGGGTGCATTAACCTTTAGACGTCGGGATGCTCAGCAGGAGTTGACCCGTTTTCGTGAAGTTGACCGGTTGGAAAAAGCGCTTGGCTCTCTAGCTAAACGCTACATCGTGTCAGAACCTGAAAAAATCAGGTCCGCATCCGGGAAGGGGATGGCCTCTGTGGTCTATCATGTGAATCCAGCAGTATTTGAGCATTAGCGATGGTACAACAGTTACAACACTTACAACACTATAGGCTTTCGTGGTCTCATTCTGTTGTAAGTGTTGTAACTGTTGCAGAACATTATTATCAATGAAATGGCATGCACGGGAGGGGGAGTCCACCGGATAACTTGTAGATAATTCTCCTTTTTTCTTCCTTTTTTCATAGCATAGCCGTTGCTATCCATTGCTAATATGTCAGCATTTGTCACCATTTTTCAGGCTCGCCCTGACGCCTTAACGGAGCTTAACAGTAAGCGCTGGAATGTTAGTAAAAGTTAGGTGTTTTGAGCTTGGCCCTGCGTATTCATGGCGAAGTCATTTTAGGAAAAGTCAGCAGTTTTTGGGGGACGGTAGCAAGCGGCAAAAGTACAACTAAAGTACAACTATTTTAGAAATAAAGAAAAAGCACCTGCAGCCAATTTGCTGTAGGTGCCTGTTTTGATTGGCGTCCCCGAGACGATTCGAACGTCCGACCCCTTCCTTAGGAGGGAAGTGCTCTATCCAGCTGAGCTACGGGGACTCAAATGATCTTTTTCCGCGCTGGCTTCGTTTGCATCAGGTTTGCTTGTGCTACGTACACGCTAGTACGTCTCCGCGCAAACCCTCTGCAAGCCTGGCCAACACGAAAAAATCTTCATTTGTTACTTTTTTGAAAGGCTTACGTCGTCGCCTGGTGATTATCTGAAATCTGTCATCGTTATAGACAACATTTTTTGTGGATTGATTTCGTTTGTATCAAAACTGCAGCAGGGAGTAAACCTTTCCCTCCGGCAGGCGTTTGCGGCCCTCCAGGAAGGTGAGTTCGGTCATGAAGCAGCATTCGACGATATCGCCGCCCTGTTGTTTGACCATGTCCACCACGGCTGCCATGGTGCCGCCGGTGGCCAGCAGGTCGTCGGCGATCAGGATCTTTTCACCCGGCTTGATGGCGTCTTTGTGAATCTCCAGGGTGTCGGTGCCGTATTCCAGCTGGTAGGTCTTGCTGAAGGTTTCCGAGGGCAGTTTGCCTGGCTTGCGTACCAGCACAACACCGGCCCCCAGCTTGTAGGCCAGCACCGAGCCGATGATGAAGCCCCGCGCCTCAACCCCCACCACCTTGTCGATCCGCTGACCGATGTAGCGGTGGGCCAGCAGGTCCACCATGCGCTGGTAGGATTTGGCATCCTGCAGCAGGGTGGTGATATCCTTGAAGATGATCCCCTTTTTGGGGAAGTCCGGGATATCGCGGATGATATGTTTCAGGTCGTCCATGCTGGCTCCTTGCGTGGTCATATCAGGCCTGGGCCGCAAAGGCCTTCAGCTTTTCAAGCGATTTGGCCTCAATCTGGCGGATCCGTTCGCGAGTGACACCGAAACTCTGGCCGATGGTGTCGAGGGTTTGCGGTTCCTGGTCGTAGAGTCCGAAGCGCAGTCCCAGGATGACCCGCTCACTTTCGCTGAGTTTCTCAAAGTGCTGGGCGATCAGCTCATACTTGTCGAGATTTTCCAGAAGTTCTGACGGTGAGACCACCGAGCTGTCTTCGATGGTGTCGATCAGGAAGTAGTCGTTGCCGTCGCCGATCGGGGTTTCGATGGAGCAGGTGCGTTTGAGCAGTACCATCAGGCGCCGCACGTAGGCCGGCTTGGTCTTCATGGTGTCGGCCACTTCCTGTACTGACGGTTCGCGGTGCAGTTGTTGGGTGAGCTGACGTGAGATGCGCAGCATCCGGTTGATGTCGTCGGAGACATGCACCGGCAGGCGGATGGTACGGGATTGATTGACCAAGGCCCGTTCGATGGACTGGCGGATCCACCAGGTGGCGTAGGTGGAAAAGCGGCATTCCTTGGCCAGTGAGAAGCGTTCCACCGCTTTCATCAAGCCCAAGTTGCCTTCTTCGATCAGGTCGAGGAACGGCAGGCCACGGTTGACGTAGCGTTTGGCAATCTTGACCACCAGTCGCAGGTTGGATTCGATCATCTTGTTGCGGGCGGCGCGATCGCCCTGTTCAACCTTGCGAGCCAGCTCCTTCTCGCCTTCAGGGGTCAGGAGCGGTGTCTTCTGGATGTCACGCAGGTAGATTTTGATAGCGTCATCGAGGTGTTCTGCTTCGGGCAACGGCAGCTCTTCAGCGCTGGTCTCTTCCTCATCCGCTTCAGCCTCGGCCTCGGCGGCAAAGTCGAGGGGCGGCTCCTGCTCATCAAGAGCTGGTACCAGCAGTTCCGGTTCGTTGTAGCTTGCAGAGCGGCTCATGCGTTTCTCCTTAGGCAGCGGTTTGCCAGCCCTGCTGGCCAATCAACGGCACAAAGCGGCAGCCAGCGCCGGTTTCGCTGGTCAGGCTGCCGTCGGCTTGCTTGCGAATCCGCAGGATGGTCTGGTTGGCCGCGTCGCCCACCGGGATCACCAGACGACCACCGGGGGCTAGTTGCTGGGCCAGGGCCTCCGGCACGGCCGGTGCGCCGGCGGTCACCAGAATGGCGTCGAAGGGCGCCTCCTCGGGCCAGCCCAGGGTGCCGTCACCCACCTTGATATTGACGTTGAGCAGGTGCAGCGCGTCCAGCACCTTGCGGGCCTGCATGGCCAGCGGGCGAATCCGTTCAATGGTCCAGACCCGGCGGCAGAGCGACGCCAGCACGGCGGTCTGGTAGCCGGAGCCGGTGCCGATCTCCAGCACATGGTCCTGGGGCTTCAGTTCCAGCAGTTCGCTCATCAGGGCCACCATGTACGGTTGGGAGATGGTCTGCTTCTCACCGATCGGCAGGGCGCCGTCGTTGTAGGCCTGATCAGCCATAGCTTCCTGGACGAACAGGTGGCGCGGAATCTTGAGCAGGGTCTCGATCACCCGCGGCGAACTAATGCCGCGTGCAATGATCTGTTCCTGCACCATCCGTTTACGGGCTATCTCAAAACGTTTCAATGCCCCTCCCAAGGCCCGGATTCAGGGGGCATACGATAGCAGAGCAGCGGTCGGTTGTCCAGTGTCATGGGGCTCCGAACTGCCATGTCTGCAGGGTCTGCATGCTGCGGTAGTTGGTCAGGTCGAGATGCAGCGGGGTAACGGAGATATGCCCCAGCCCCACGGCGTGAAAGTCGGTGCCTTCGTCGTCCAGAAAGCTGGGTTCCTCGCTGCCGATCCAGAAGTACTTGCGGCCCCGCGGATCCACCTTGTCGATAATCTTGCCCACGAAGGAGCGTTTACCCTGACGCGTGATCCGCACCGGCTTGATCTGGTCAAAGGGCAGGTTGGGGACGTTGACGTTGAGGAAGGTGTCTTCCGGCAGGCGGTTGCGGGTCAGCTCGGTAGCAACCTGCAGCGCGACGCGGGCCGCATCGGGAAAGTGATCGCTGGGCCCGTAGGTGGCCAGTGAGACTGCAATGGCCGGGATCCCCATCAGGTTGGCCTCCATGGCGGCGGCCACGGTGCCGGAATAGGTGATGTCATCACCCAGGTTGCCGCCGTGGTTGATGCCGGAGACCACCAGGTCGGGCGGCGTGTCCAGCAGGCTGTGAATGCCCATGTTGACGCAGTCGGTGGGGGTGCCATCCACGGCAAACCAACCGGGCCGCAGCTCAAATACCCGCAGTGGTGAGTGCAGCGTCAGCGAGTGGCCGGCGGCACTGCGCTCCCGGTCCGGCGCCACAACAGTCACATCGCCCAGTGCCTGTAGCGCCTCGGCCAGGGCCTTGATGCCTGGCGCGGCGATGCCGTCGTCGTTGGTTACGAGAATCTTCATGGCTTTAACCCCTTTGGAATGCGGCGGTTATGGCAGAAAACAGTCATAAAATCAAGGGTGCAGGCGGCTATTTAACTGTTTACAAACGCAGCACGAGCAGGTAGATTGGCACTCTGTAATTTCAAAACAACATTTTGTTTGGAGGGATACGGCTATGAAAGCAGTGTTGATGGATGGTTTTGGCGGGGTGGAGGTGCTCAAGGTGGGCGAGGTGGAAACACCGGTTCCCGGCGAGGGTCAGGTGCTGGTGAAGGTCTATGCCACCACGATCAACCGTCCCGATCTGGTGCAGCGTGAGGGTAAATATCCGCCGCCGCCGGGCGATTCCGAGATCCTGGGCCTGGAAGTGGCCGGCACCATCGAGGCGTTGGGGGCAGGCGTTTCCGGTTGGAAGGTGGGCGATCGGGTGATGTCGCTGGTGGGTGGCGGCGCCTACGCCGAGTTCGCCGTGGCCTATGCCAGCCACTTGATGCCGATCCCGGAGGGCATGAGCTTTGAGGAGGCGGCCTGCGTCTGCGAATCCTACATCACCGCCTTCTCCAACCTGTTCATGATCGGCGGTCTCAAGGACAACAATACCACCATCATCCACGGCGGCGGTGGCGGGGTTAATATGGCCGGCGTACAGCTCTGCAAGGCGCTGGTACCCAACACCAAGATCATCGTCACTGCCCACCCCAGCAAGATCGAGCGGGTCAAGGGAATGGGGGTTGATCTGGTGGTTGATTTCACCACCACCCCTGATTTTTCCGAGGCGGTCAAAGAATTTACCAACAAAAAGGGAGCCGACGTGATCCTGGACCATGTGGGCGCCAAGTACCTGGCCCCCAACATGAATTCGCTGGCCTATGCCGGACGACTGGTGATCATCGGCATCATCAGCGGCATCAAGGCCGAGCTGAACCTGGCCCTGATGATGGTCAAGCGTCAGCAGATCATCGGCAGCGTACTGCGTTCACGGCCGGTCAAGGATAAGGCCGCCATAGTGGCCGAGTTCACCAAGACCGCCCTGCCCAAGTTTGCCGACCGTACCATCGTGCCGATCATCGAAAAGGTCTTCACCATCGATCAGGTGGTGGAAGCCCATCGCATGATGGAAGAAGACAAGCACTTCGGCAAGATCGTCTTAAAGATCCAGTAGCCGATGCCTGACCCGCTGGCAAACTACCGCAGTCTGCTGGCCAAGGTGGATGACCTCTGCCGGGGGATCGAAGATCGCCTGGGTGACGCCATCACCTGTCATGCCGGTTGTTCCTCGTGTTGTCTGGCCATCTCGGTCTTTCCGGTGGAGGCGGTGGCCATGATCGCGGCGGCCGATCGTCTGCCGGCCGAGGAGTTGCGACAGTTGAAGGCCCATCTGGCGGCTTGGTCGCCGGAGGACGAGCATTGTCCTCTGCTTGCGGGCGAGCGGTGCCTGCTGTACGAGGCGCGGCCGATCATCTGTCGCACCCATGGTCTGCCGATCCTGCTGGTGGAAGGTGAGCAGCGGCGGATTGACGTCTGCCCCAAGAACTGCCAGGGGATCGATCATCTGCCCGGTGAGGCGGTGGTTGATCTGGAGCGGTTGAACACCCTGCTGGCGGCGGTTAACGCCCTCTATCTGCGGGAATTCGGCATCCGGCTGCCGGAACGGATTCCGATCAGCCAGTTGGCGGAGATGCTGCCCTGAAACAGAAACGGGACGGTCGTGATGACCGTCCCGTTTTTTGCATCGAGCATCGACTCAATCTTACAGGCCGTTTATCTCCCGGTCCTTGGGATAGTCCACCACGATCTCGTAGCTGAACTCCTTCTTCTCGCCCGCCGCCAGTGGCAGCTTCCAGGACAGCGTGCCGTCATCTTTCTTCTCGCTGGGCTGGAGCGTTACATCAGTCAAACTGACCGTGATCTCGCTGTCGCCAGCCAGGGGCAGCTGATCCTTAATGGTGATGGTCTGGGGCTGCTTGCGGAAGTTGGTTGCCTCAAGCCGGTAGCGATAGCCCATCCGGTTCTTGCCGAACAGCCCCGCCTCCTTGTGCTGTTTCAGCTCCTCCCGCTTGACTGTCAACTGATCGTCGCTGCCGAAGGGCAGGGTGAACTTCTCTCCCACCGCCACCTTCTTCAGGGTGGCACTGCCGGTAAAGGTGTTGCCGGTGAAGATCCTGATCGGACCGGCTAACAGCGGATAGCTGGCCTGGTTAACCAGCTCGGCAGACAGGTAGACCGTCGGGCTCAGCTTGGGCACTGCCAGATAGTCGGTGCTGACCGGCAGTGTGCTGATGGAAATCACGCTGCTCTGCAGGCTGCCGTCGCTGGCAACATCCACCGGTTTGGGGATTACGAAGCTGACCGAGGTGGCCTCGCTGGCAAGCTGGGCGGTCTGGACAGCGGCCTCCTCCTCCTCTGGTTCTTCCTCCGGTGCCGCCATGGTCAGCGCCTTGTTGTCCATCTCCATAAATGCTGATTTTGCGCGGCTTTCATAGTAACGGGGAGCCGCGGCTGGGGGCGGTGGACGCCAGAAGGCGATCCGCCACGGTTTCAGTTCCGGCGGCGCACCGCCGCTGGCAGGGCGGGCGGTGGAGAGGGTCAGGGCGACGTTGTTCCAGTCCTCGCCGGTCTGCTGGCGCACCTGGGCCCGGTAGGTCAGCTGGGCGCTGCCGCCATCGGGCATCAGGCGGACATCGTAAGCCGGCGTCCAGCTGGCCCGGCTCACTACGCCGGACAGGTTGAGGGTGAAACTGCCTTCGCGGGTTACCTCCAGGGTCACCTCCGCCGTCTTCATCTCTTTGCGCAGTGAGCCGCTGGCCTCGCGCAGTTCCCGCCGCAGGGCGTCGATCCTTTTCTTCAGTTGCAGCTTGTCGTTTTCGATGTCCAGCGACTGTTCTTCTATCTTGGCGATGCCTGAGGCCACAAAGCCGGCCGCATCCTGCAGCTCGGCCGCAGAGGGCCTGCCGATGGCCAGTTCCTTGGAGAGCCGGTCGCTCCAGGCCACGCGGATCGACTCCAGGAAGGTCTTCTGGGCGCTTAAGCCTGCCTTTTTGGCGTCCAGACCGCCCACCTTGCGCTCCAGGTCGCGAATCTCGTCCTCCAACTCCTTGGCCCGTTTTTCAGCGGTCTGCTCCAGGAACCTGCGCTTGATCTCGACGCCGGCAACGGTGACCCGCGCCGTGCCGTTACCCTCCACCCGGATCGAATCGTCCTGCAGCAGCACCGGCAGCCCTTCCAGGGCCACGATCTGGGTGCCGGTTTTGAGGTTGACGGTGGCGCTGCGCATGGTCTGGGCTCGGTCCTGGTAGACCGTGACTGCGGTGATGCGTGGGGTGAGCGCACTGCGTTGGGGCGTTGCCGCCAGTGACAGGGCCGGCGTCGTCAGAGCCAGCAACAGTAGGATGGGTATGATCTGCATGGTGAACCTCCCTTGGGGATCGGTAGGGAGAAGTATAGCAGGGTTACGCGCGATTGCCAGCGGCAGTGATCAGCGTCGGGAGAGCTCGGTAAGCAGCTGCAGTAATGACGTCTCGTCAAGTCCGCAGCACTCAATGGCCAGCGTACGCAGGGCAGCGGGCAGCGGCGCGCAGATGGTCAGCTGCCGGTGTTCGGTGGGGTGCTGCAGGATGGTGCGGAAGGAATGCAGGGCAATGCCGGGCAACGACGGCAGGGGGACGGCGTTGTAGCGCTTGTCGCCCAGCACAGGATGGCCCACCAGCGAGAGATGGCGGCGTATCTGGTGGGTGCGGCCACTGACCGGCTCCACCAGCAACAAGGCGTTGTGCTCGCCGACAGCAAGGCACTGGTAGCGGCTTAGGGATTCTTTGCCGTCCAGGGCGGCGTCGATCTCCCCCGAGCCCTCCAGTCGGCCTTCAACGACGGTCAGGTACCATTTATCCAGCCCTTCTTCCTTGACCTGCCGGCCCAGCATGCCGGCGTTGCTGGAGCTGGTGGCCAACAGCACTACGCCTGAGGTGCCGCGGTCCAGGCGGTTGACCGGATAGGCGCGGGTCGGGTGGTTACTCCGCTTTTCGAGCCAGGCTGAGGCCAGATCCACCAGGTTTTCGTCTACCTCGGCCGCCGGGTGCATGGCCAGACCGGCCGGTTTGTTGAGCACCAGCAGGTGGTCGTCCTGCCAGAGTATATCTATAGGAGGATGTGGCCTGTTCAGCTGCTCCATGACCTGGCCGCTTTCCTTAAGGCTGATGATGTCGCCCGCGCTGAGCAAAACATCAGGGGTAGCGGCGCCGCCATTCAGGCGGCAGGCGTTTGATTTGATCAGCTTGCGGCAGTAGGCCAGCTGGGCCGCCGGCAGCAGTCGTTGCAGAAAGCTCTCCAGCCGGCGGCAGTGGTCGTCGGGGGTGATGGTGTAGGTGAGCATCGCTTACAGTCCAATGCCGCGGTCGCGCATCAGGTGCTGCAGCGATCGGTCGTAGCTGCGTTCCCCTTCGGCGCTAAAGAAGCAGGCCGTGGCCTCGCCCCGCTCACGGTGGTAGGCCACACACTGGCAGCAATTGCCGCGGCGGGGGCAGCCGGGGTAGGTACATTTGCAGTTGTCGCCGGTGCGGTCGCAGGCTGGCATGGTGGCCCCTTTCTCAGATAATCTTGCTGAGCGGATATTCGATGATTCCTTCGGCACCCTGTCGGAGCAGTTCCGGCACGATCCGGCGCACCTCTTTTTCCGGCAACACGCTCTCGATGGAGACCCAGTCTGATTTGTAGAGGTGGGAGACCGTCGGGGCCTTCTGGCTGGGCAGCATACTGGTGATGTCATCCACCCGGTCGGCCGGGGCGTTCATCTTGAGCCCCACCATCCCTTCGGCCCGCAGGGTCGAGTTGAGCAGGGTGGCGATCTGTTCGACCTTGGCCCGTTTCCAGGGGTCGTTCCAGGCGGCCTTGTTGACCACCATCACCGGCACCGATTCCATCAGGTCGCAGACGATTCGCAGGTTATTGGCCCGGATGGTGGAACCGGTCTCGGTTACCTCTACGATGGCGTCGCACAGGCCGTCCACCACCTTGGCCTCGGTGGCCCCCCAGGAAAACTCCACATTGACGTCGATGTTGCGCTCTTTGAAGTAGCGCTTGGTGAACGCTACCAACTCAGTGGAGATGGTGGCGCCCTGCAGGTCTTCCGGCTTCTGCACCGTGGAATCCTGGGCCACCACCAGCACCCAGCGCACCGGGCGGCGGGAGACCTTGGAGTAGACCATCTCGCAGACTTCCACCACGTCGGAGTCGTTTTCACGAATCCAGTCACGGCCGGCGATCCCCACGTCGATGGTGCCCCGTTCAACGTACTTGCCCATCTCCTGGGGCCGGATCAGGTGGCACTTCATCTCGCCGTCGTCAACGGTGGGGAAGTAACTGCGTGACGAGATGCCGATCTGCCAGCCGGCCTGTTTGAACAGGTCGACGGTGGCCTCCTCCAGGCTGCCTTTGGGGATGCCGAAGCGCAGGACGGTGTTCATTGTTTGTAGACCTCCTTGGGATCAAACAGCGGGTTGGAATGCTCCACCCACTGGCCGTTCTCCCACCTAACGTAAAAGCAGCTGCGGTTGCCGGTGTGGCAGGCGGCCGGGCCGTTCTGTTTGACCTTGATCACCACGCTGTCGGCGTCGCAGTCGGTCAGCACCTCCATTACCTCCTGGGTGTTGCCCGACTCCTCGCCCTTCATCCAGTATTTGTTGCGGGTGCGGCTAAAGAACCAGGTCTTGCCGTCCTTGAGGGTCAGATCGAGGGTCTTCTTGTCCATGAAGGCCACCATCAGCACCTCACCGTTTTCGTAATCCTGGATAATGGCCGGAATCAGGCCGCCCATCTTGTCAAAATTGATCTCGATCATAACGTTGTCGCCCTCCTGATATAGATCACGGCAGTATAGGGGCAGGTGGGCGAAAATGCAAGCCTGGCCCGGGGTGGTCGCCTTGCTGTTGCCGGTAGGATTAGCCGTTTGTTTTGCAGCGGTTTTACGGTATAAAGAAGCGACAAAATCCGATACTTCTCGCGTATGGATGGTTGCCCCATGGCTAAAAATCTTGGTTTTGGTACCACGTTGATCCGTCTGCTGCTGGTGGCCGGCATGGTTGTCTCGGTTGCCGCCTTTGGCATCAAGCAGATTCCGGAAGACGGGCTCCGTTTTCTGCACCTGCTGAATGTGCTCTTTTTTCTGGGGGTGTTCTTCATTCTGGCCACCCGTAAGTTGCCGATCCGGGTCAAGCGGCTGGCCGGCGTGATGGATCAGGCCGCCGAGGGCGATCTGACCGTGCGGGGGCTTGATCTGTCGGCCGACGAGGTCGGTATGCTCAACAGCAACTTCAACGAGATGCTGGAGCGGCTGGCCGGCATGATGGCCAGTATCCGCCGGGCCGCCGAAGAGTTGCGCACCATCGGTCAGACCGTCGATACCGTGGCCCGTCAGGGGGTGACCAACGCCGAGACCCAGACCCTGGCTGCATCCAGCACCAAGGAGGCCGCCCTGCAGATCCGCCGTTCGGTGGAGGAGGTGACCACCGCGGTGGAGGGGCTGTCCGACGCCGCCACCGTTAATGCCAGCTCGATCCAGCAGATGACCACCAGTACGGTGGAGATCAACCAGCTGGTGGAGCATCTGGTGCTTGCGGTGGAGCGGGTCAGCGACTCCATCGACCGGATGGCCAACGCCCAGAAGGAGATCAACAACAGCGTCAACCGGCTGCTGGAAAACTCCTCCCATGCCACCGATCTGGTGCTGGAGATGGACCAGTCGGTGCGCCAGATCGAACAGAACGCTCAGGCCACGGCCCGCATCTCAGGTGACGTGCTGCGGGATGCCGAACTGGGCAATATCGCCGTGGAGACCACCATTAACGGCATGGATCAGATCCGCACCTCATCCCACACCGTCCAGCAGGCCATAGAAAATCTGTCGGTGCATGCCGCCAGCATCGGCACCATCCTGCAGGTGATCGACGAGGTGACCGAGCAGACCAAGTTGCTGGCCTTAAACGCCTCGATCATCGCGGCCCAGGCCGGCGAGCACGGCAAAGGCTTCGGCGTGGTGGCCCACGAGATCAAGGAACTGGCCCGTCGTACCACCGCCTCCACCCGCGAGATCGCCGAGATCGTCAATGGCGTCAAGGACGAGACCGATAAGGCCGTTACCGCCATCCGGCTCTCCGAGCAGGCGGTGGGGGACGGCGAGGTGCTGTCGCGCCGTTCCGGTGATGCCCTGCGCAAGATCGTTGATGGCGTCAAGACCGCCACCGACCAGGTGACCGCCATTGCCCATACCACCCAGTTGCATGCCCAGCAGAGCGACCGGATGCGGACCTCGGTGGGCGAGGTGGCTTCAATGGTGGAGCAGATTGTGCGGGCCTCGGGTGAGCAGACCCGCGATACCGAGGTGATCAATCGCTCAGCTGAGAACATTCGTGAGCTGGTGGCGCGGGTCCACCTGCAGACCAGCGCTCACAACGATGCCGGCAGCGGCGTGGCTGAATCCAGCGAAACCATTGTCCAGATGATCGAGGGGATTCGGGCCGCCTGTCAGGTGCAGTCGACCAGCAGCGAGCAGATCGTACGGGCTGCCGGCGAGATGGCCGCCACCGCCACCGGCAACCTGGAGACCACCAAGCTGGTGGAGGGGGCGGTGTCCGGCCTCTCCAACCAGATCAAAAACCTGGAGCGGGAAGTGGCCGGCTTCAAGACCTCAACCTAAACCTGCTGTACAGCCCGGTTGTGGTGGTGCGCGGCATTCGCTGCTTACGTCACGGTGACGTTGCGGATCCCCTCCGGCTTCCAGGCCGGCGAGATGACGTGTGAGCCTTTCTCTTGCTCATCCAGCAGGCTGCCGAAGGTCACCTTGAAGTCGCCCAGCTTATTGTTGACCGCATCCATAGCCCTGGTCAGTTGTTCCTTCTTCCTGTCTGTCTCGAATAGTGAGATCTGCTGCCCCTCATGCTCGTACAGGTTTGACAGGCTGATCCCCAACAGGCGGATCGGCTGGTCAATGCCCATGCTGTCGAATACCCTGACCGCTGTCTGGTAGATGTCGTCGCTCAAGTTGATCGGGGTGGTGAGGGTGGTCTGCTTCTGGAAGTTGCTGAAGAAGTCCCCCAGCCGCACCTGTACGCTGAGGGTCTTGCCGGCCAGGTCATACCTCCGGGCACGCCTGCCGACCATTTCCGAGAGCTGCAGCAGGCGCTTGAGGATGTCGTCACGGTGCTCGACATCCTTGGGCAGGGTCATGGAGTGGCCAACGCTCTTGACCTGTTCTTCCTCTTCCACCGGCACCACCGGGCTGTCGTCGATCCCCTGGCCCATCTCCTTCAGCCGTTTGCCGATGATGCCGAACCTCCTGGTCAGGATTTTTTCATCACAACGCCCCAGTTCGCCGCAGGTGTGGACATTGCAGTAGAGGGTCAGCTGTTTTTGCAGTCGCTTGCCGACCCCGCACAGATCACCCACCGGGATTTTCTCCAGGATCTCTCGTACCCGGTCCGGCGGGATCACGGTCAGGCCGTCCGGCTTTTGCATGTCGCTGGCCAGTTTGGCCAGCAGTTTGTTGGGGGCGATGCCGACGGAGCAGGTCAGGCCCAGGTCGTGCCTGATGCGGGCCTTGAGCTGGTAGGCGATGGTCTCAGCCGGGCCGTAGAGGGCCTGGGAGTGGGTGACATCCAGGAAGGCCTCGTCGATTGAGAATACCTCCACCAGGGGAGTGTATTCTCGCATCATGGCGGTGATCTGCGAGGAGGTATGGGTGTACTTCTTGTTGTCACCTTTGACGATGATCAGGTCCGGGCAGGCCCGCTTGCCTTCCCAGATGGCCATGCCGGTCTTGACGCCAAACGCACGGGCCTCGTAGGAGGCGGTGGTGATGACCGTGCGGTGGCTGGCGCCCACCACGGCGATCGGCTTGCCTTTGAGCTCAGTGTTGGCCTGCTGCTCCACCGAGGCGAAGAAGGCGTTCATATCGAGGTGGATAATGGAACGTGTCATAGGTGCGATTGTTTGGTCGGTTTACTCTGCCTGCAGATTCAACAGCTCCCAGTTTTGCCTGGTTGTGCTGTAGACCAGTTCAAATAGCGCTTCGCCATCACTTACCGAGAAGTGCAGGCGGGTGTCATCACCAACCCTGTCCGACCAGCTGTAGGTGGTCTGCTGAATGGCGTGCTTGCGGCGGCGCCATTCAAACCAGACCGGCTTGACTGCCCGTCCCGGCCCGAAGACCACCGCCACCCGTATCGGTTCACGGATTCGTTCCATTGTCAGGCCATGCTGCGGAAGATACCCACCACCTTGCCGACAATGGTTACCTCTGCCGAGCCTTCCTTGACGATGATCGGGTCCATGTTGGGATTCTTGGGCTGCAGGCGGATCTGCCCTTTTTCGCGGTGGAATTCCTTGAGCGTGGCCTCGCCTTCAACCATGGCCACCACGATGTCGCGGTTCTCGGCAGTCGGCTGGGGGCGCACCAGGGCCAGGTCGCCGTCACAGATGGCGGCGTTGATCATTGAATCGCCGGCCACCCGCAGCAGAAACGTGCCGCCATGCAGTTGCAGACGGTCGAGGGCCAAGTAGCCCTGGATGTCCTCGATGGCCGGGGTAAGGGCGCCGGCCCGCACCGTGCCGACTATCGGCAGCGAAACGGCGCTGGCAGCGGAGCCGGTCAGGCAGATGCCGCGCGCGTCGTTGCTGCGGCTCAGGTAGCCCTTGCGCTGCAGGGCCTCCAGGTGTTTGCTGACCGGCAGGGTGCCGCTGACCCCCAGTTGCCGGGCCAGCTCACGCAGGGTGGGCGGGTAGCCGTTATCGTCGATATGCTGGCGGATCAGTTCCAGCACCTGTTGTTGGCGTGCAGTGAGTGCGTGCTTGGTAGTCATGTGGCTACCATACTGCGGGGCGGGTCCTCTGTCAAGGTAGTCAGGGGGTATAAAAAACAGGCTGACAGGCTTAAGCAACCTTGTCAGCAATCGACCTGGTCGAAACAGGTTTCAGGATAGCAAGCGACGTCTATCTGTCCGCCGGGGAGAAGGTCTCGGCGAACAGCGCTTCCTGCTGCGGACTGCCGATCAGGATCAGGCCCATGTCGGCCTGCAGCAGCTGCTCAGGGGGCGGCACGATCAGGGGGGGACTGTCATCGGTCGGCTCCAGGGCCACGATTGAGCAGCCGGTCAGGGGCCTGATCTGCGATTCGGCAATCGTCTTGCCGACCAGTTCCGGCGGGATCAAGCGACGGAAGACCGAGATTCCCTCGGTCAGAAACACCGACTCCTTGGATTCAAGCACATTGCTCAGGATGCTGGCCCCCACCGAGGCGTTGGAGACCACGAAGTCGGCCCCGGCGGCATACAGCTGCTCAACATTGGCGTCGTCGTTGGCCCGCGCCACGATCCGGATGTGGGGGTTGCTGTGGCGGCTGGAGAGGGTCAGGAAGATATTGGTACTGTCGTTGTTGGTGGTAACAATTACCCCCTGGGCCTGCTCGATGCCGGCCTGTTTCAGCAGATAGCGGCCGGTGGCGTCGCCGATTACCGCAACGTGGTCGGCGCAGTCGGGGTTGGCCAGCTGGTCGATCAGGATGAAGGGCACCGGCTTGCGTTCGAGAAACTTGGCCGAGGCGCAGCCCACCCGGCCATGGCCCAGGATCAGCACCAGCTCCTCCCGTGACTGGTCGCCGGCCAGCTGCTCCAGCTTTTCCAGCTGTTCACGGCTGCCGGCCAGGATCATCAGCGCCTCGGGGTGCAGGATGGCATCGCCGGTGGGAAACTGCAACGTGCCGCGCTCCCACAGCGCCACCACCGCCAGGCCGGTACGCTGGCGGATACAGGCCTCCGCCAGGGTCTGGTTGACGAAGGGGGTGCCGTAGACCGGAATCTCGGCGATCTGCAGGGCACCGAAGGAATCCAGTACATGGGCCAGGGCACCGCAGGTAGTGGCCCGCGTGGCCAGGTAGCGGCCCAGGATGCGGGGCAGCGGGATCACCTGATTGGCGCCGGCCAGTCGCAGCAGGTCAACGTGCTCGGGGTCGTTGGCAATGGCTGCAATCGGGGTTTTGGCCATGGAGCGCACCGTCAGGCAGAGGTTGGCGTTTTCCGGGTCGCTCAGGTTGGCGATCACGTAGCGGGCCTGGGACACCCGTACCCTGCGCAGCACCTCCTGATCAGTCGGCGAGCCGCAGACCACCCGGATGTTTTCCTCCTCCTCCAGGTGCAGCGCCTGCTGATGGTCCGGCGTCACCACCACGAACGAGATCATGCGGCTCTTCAGCTTGCGGATCAGGTTGGTGGTAATCGGGTCCATGCCGAAGATCAGCACATGACCGCTGGTTTCTTCGTCCAGCTCCAGGGTGGGGTGGTAGCGCAACCGCTGCTCGATCCAGGGGGCCAAAAACAGGCTGATCATACCGAAGGGCAGGATGATCAGCAGGAACACCACCCCGCTGATGGTGACGATGGTGGCGAACAGGTAGCCCAGGTCGGTATGGAAGGTGATATCGCCAAAGCCCAGGGTGGTCATCACCGTGATCACCCAGTAGATGCTGGCCATCAGGGAAAAGTCGCGGCCCTCCAGACGCCACATCAGAAAATCGAACAGCAGGGCGTAGGTCAGCATCAGAGCCACCAGAAAGAGGCCGTACAGGCAGAGTACTTTCAGATTCTGACGCAGGCGACCGCGGAAAAAGTACGCCAGTTCAGCGCCGATTGATTTCATAAGCTAGACTCCGACAGGGGTGATCTGCTGGCAGTATACCACGCTGGCCGAGCTTGCCCAGCAGATTAGCTGCCGGCCTGGCTGGTCGGGCCTGGATGTGGTAGTGCAGTTGGGATTTCGCGAAGCGGCTGCACCGTGCTACACTGCGCCGAGTTTAGTCTGTTCAGCGCGAGGATTGATCGTCTATGCCCAGCTATGTTGAACCGGTGTTCCGTCCCCCCAGCGAGGCCCGCAGCCTGATCTTCCAGATCACGGTGGGCTGCTCCCAGAATAACTGCGCCTTCTGCGGCATGTACAAGGGCAAGCGCTTCCATATCCGGCCGGTCGCGGATATTGTGCAGGAGATCAGCGAGATCCCGGCCCGCTACCGCGAGCGGGTCGAGCGGGTCTTTCTGGCCGACGGCGATGCCCTGGTCTACCCTTTTGAGGGGCTGGTCACGATCCTGGACGCCCTGGCAGCCACCTTTCCCGGCCTGACACGGGTGGCCAGCTACGCCTCGCCCAACAGCCTCACCAACAAGACCCTGCCGCAGTTGCACCAGTTGCGGGAAAAGAAGCTGCGCATCCTCTACTTCGGCCTGGAGTCCGGCGACGACCCGACCCTGGAGCGGGTAGGCAAGGGGTATGCCGCCGACCAGATGGCCGAGCTGGCGCTGATGGCCCGTGAAGCCGGCATCAAGCTGTCGGTCACCGCCATCCTGGGCCTGGCCGGCAGGGGGCGCAGCCTGGAGCATGCCCGTGCCACCGCGGCCTGGGTCAACCGGGTCAATCCGGAGTACTTCTCGCTCTTAACTCTGTTCCACCGCCACAACGAGCCGTTTGTCCGCTCGCTTGATCAGGGTACCCGCCGCGAGCTGATGCAGGAGGCGCGGGAACTGCTGACGCAGCTGGCCCCGGCCCGGACCATCCTGCGCTCCAACCATGTCTCCAACTTCCTTAATCTGGCCGGCAGCTATCCCAAGGATCGCCAGCGGCTGATCGAGGATGTTGACCGTGCCCTGCACCAGGCCGAGCGTCTGCCCGGCTTTCTGGACGAGGTACCGGCCTATGAAGAGGAGTATTACTGATGTGGTCCAACAGCTGTACGGTGAGTATGGGGGAGGGACGATGACCGAGACACGGGATACCCTGCAGCCCTGCCAGGGGGTGCCGGCCGATGTTGAGGAGCTGCAGGCGTTGGTGGCGATGCGGATGCCGTTCGGCAAGTATCAGGGGCGGCTCTTGATCGATCTGCCCGAGCCATACCTGGTCTGGTTCGCTCAGCAGGGCTTTCCGGCAGGCAAGCTGGGCAGGATGCTGGAAACGGTCCACACCATCAAGGTCAATGGGCTGGAATACCTGTTTGAACCGCTGCGCTGTTAGCGCTGCAGTATCAGCTTGATCAGCACCGCCAGCACCATCGTGATGAAGACCGGCCGCACAAACGCAGCCCCCTTCGTGATCACCAGCCGGGCCCCGATCCGGGCCCCCAGAAACTGTCCTGCCCCCATCACCAGCCCCGCAACCAGCTGCACCTGTCCGGCCAGCAGAAAGAACAGTAGTGCAGTTGCGTTGCTGGTGAAGTTCATCACCTTGGTGTAGGCGGTGGCGCGCACCATCGAATACCCGAACAGCAGCATGAACGCCATGGCCCAGAACGAGCCGGTGCCCGGTCCCAGAAAACCGTCATAAAAGCCGATTGAGAGTCCGAACACCATAAAGAACGGTCCGGCTGACCAGCGGGCGTGGCTATCGTCCCGCCCCAGTTGCGGGGTGAATAGCGTGTAGAGCGCAATGGCTGCCAACAGCCAGTGGATCAGACGGCGCAGCAGCCCCGGATCCAGCAGTTGGACCGCCCAGGCCCCCAACCCGGCGCCGAGAGCGGTCCAGATGATCCCGCTGTAGCATTCCCGCAGGTTAACGCGGCCAGCCCTGATGAAATGCAGCATGGCACTGCCAGAGCCAAAGCTTGCCTGCAGCTTGTTGGTGCCCAGCGCCAGCTGGGGTGGCAACCCGGCAGCCAACAGCGCCGGCACGGTGATCAACCCGCCTCCGCCGGCGATCGCATCCACCAGCCCGGCGATAAAGGCGGCGCTAAACAACAGGGCCAGTGTGGGCAGGTCAATCAGCATGGGGGTATCCTTAAGAGTGCTGATTCGGTTGAAGTAGCTAATCTAGCTAGTTCTACTTCTTAGCGGAATCTTTCTTGGATAGGCCAGTGGTGGTATGGATCTTTTCGACGATGTCTGCCTTGGTCACTGTAATGCCGCTTTCATAGGGTTTTACTGTCGTCAGGGGGTGAAGTTAGCGAGGGTCTGCGGCAATTAGGTGGTATGTCCCCGGAACTCATCTCAGGAACTGACCTGCCCGCATTATGAGAGGATGAACATGGCAGTCATAACAGGCTCCAAAATGCTTTGCACCAGTTCAATCCCTTGACAATCTTTCCAGTAGCAAATCCTCAAGATTCCTCCGGCTATCCACGACCGAGATAACATAAACCTTCGTACCGTCAATCCGATACATAATGCGCCATGACGCCACAATCAGCTCACGGTACTGAGTAATGCCATGCTGGTGGAGTTCGGGCACAACCCTCCCTTTATTGGGAAGGTTGTCAAGAGTGGCAGCGCGCTCACGAATCCGGGCAAAAACCGCAAGCGCAGCATCAAAACTGTCATCAGCGATAAAGTCAACAATACACTCAAGATCAGTCTCTGCTGCTTTCGTCCAGACAACAGAAAACAGATGCCGCGCCATTACTCCGCCTGCCTTCTTCGCTCAGCCAGTCTTGCTTCAATGCGGGAAAAAACCTCATCCTGCCCGCTCAACCTGCCAGCGCGGATGTCATTTTCCCCCTGCACCATCAGCTTGAGCATTGCGATAGCATTCCGCATGCTTTCGTAACTGGCAGTGTCCTGCAGTACTGCGCGTGCCATGCCATTCTGGGTGATAATGACCGGCCTGCGGGTTTCATTTACCTGATGCAGCAGATGAGCGGCGTTGCCTTTCAGGTAGGTTACTGGTTGAATATCTTCTGCTAAATTCATAGCACACCTCCGGTACGAATAAAGTACCTTATTAAGACCTTTGTGGCAACCTTTAGTTCAATCGGCACCTTTGCCTTGTCAGGCGTGATCATTCCGCAGACGTCCGGCCAGCATACGGGCCGCATCGGAATCTGTAACCCATTCACCATTCCTTCAGCGTTACCCAGGGCGGCTAACCACTCCAGCAGGGCGATGAACCGCTCCCGCTGCCCCCAGTATAAATCCGGTATCACGCCATCCTCAGCCAGCCGTACCTTGGGGCAGTATACGAATACATTTTGTGTCTAAGCGCCTCTGTCATCTGTAGTCTTACAAGGTGTTCTGTGGGGGGGCTGAAACAAGAAAACGCCCCTGGCGATTGTCAGGGGCGTTTTGTATGGAACCGGCTGTTGCCGGAGTATGGCTTGGTGGTGCTCAGGCTGTCGAACTAATCTTTTAAGTATATAAAAGCAAATAATATTTTTTGAGACTGAATTTTGCCATACCGTCAAAAATACCACCACAATCTGAGGCATTATAAAACGGGCATCCGCGTGGGTACTGAAAAAGGTCGCTATTGAAACCAGCCTTCACACAGAGGCCTTCTATTGAGCTGCCTGAAAGCCTACTCCATATATCATTGTTTGCCTGTTTTTACAATGCGTTACGTGGTGGTGCTATGCAAGATTGTCTGGCTACTCCACCCTCCACGTTCTTGATCCCCTCCGGCCGCCAGGCCGGAGGGGATCAAGAGTGAGTTTTATCTCATCCACCAGGCTGCTAAAAGTCGCCCAGCTTGATGTTTGCCGTATCCGTGGCCTTACTCAGTTTTTCCTTTGTACGGTCTGTGTTGAGCAGGATATCTGCAGACCTTGCAGCTCACCGTCGCTCACTTACACCCCGATCTGCCCCCTGCCGGCCTTGCCGTTCACCAGCAGATAATAGCATTCGCCCGGTTTAAGGGTTGAAAGCGGCCGGACACGGACCACATGCAGTTTGTCCGGCTGAGGTGGCGCAGGAATCAAGCCGCTCAGGCTGTTTGCGGTAGCATTGTCGGTGGTACGGAAAAACAGCTTGGTGCCGGTATTGATCAGAATAATGTCGATGGCATGTTCTCCTGCTTTTGAGGGCAGGCTGTAGCGCAGCGAGGCAATCGATTGTGTGGCCAGCCCGCAGCAGACCCGGTAGGCCCGGCAGCGGTCAAGAAACGACTGTTCACCGCTATCCTCATCGTGGGTAATAAAACGCTGGAACTCATCACAGATGTAGAAAAATGGGCGCACGGTATGGTTATTCATCCGTTCCGGAACCAGCAGCGCCTTAAAAAAACCGGCCTTCAACGTCTTGCCAATAGTCAACGCAACTGTACTGGTCTTGTCCGGCTCATACACGACAATCCTGCCCTCTTGTATGACCTCGCTTGTACTCAACAGCACTTCAGGCGGTTCAAACGGATTAATGGAGATGCGGCTGCAAAACTCAGGGCTGGCCTGGTCATTGATCAGGTTGCTTATGACAGCATATATCGACGCATAGGTTGTGTCCGCCATGTGCATATACTGGCTGAAAAATGAGCCCTCTCCCTGTGAAAAAACCGCTTTGTCGTTGATCTTCCAGCCCGCCACAAACGCCATGAAGAGCGCCCAGAATACGTTAAAGGTATGTGACAGTTCACCCGCTTTCAGTCCTCTCAACACCGCCTTCGCGACTTCACCTGACCAGACACCGCTCGTGGCAAGCGTCAGCAGGTCAACAATATGGTTAAGGTAGTTCTCAGGCTGATAGGTCACCAATGGCAGTATCTGACCGGACTGCAGGTTGCGGGCAACCAGCTGCTGCGCTTCATCGCCACAATTGCGGTAAATAAAAAATGATGCCACACGCAGGGGTTGATCGTATTTATCACCAGAGACGATCCTCTCCACGCCGACTGCATTCGATAGTGCAGGAGCCTCGGGCTGCTTAACAGACAGCAGCTGGAGAAGCCCGGACAGGCAGCTCCAGAACTGTCTGATGTTTTCAACCCCCAGGCCGTTTGGGTGCCGCCACAGGGTCAGATCAATTTCCACGATGGCCTGTAGAAACTGCTTGGCAGCATCAAACCAGAACCGGTCATTCAGTACCTCTTGCTGCCCATTGAAGGCATCGGAAGATGCCATCATCTGCTCCACCACGCCAATGGCACCTATCTCGTCGAGCTGCTGATGTTCGAACTGCCACAATACCGGGCCGGGGCCGCCCGGTTTCAGGCGCAACAGTCGATCGGCACCTGCGGCGCCGACCAGTTCTTCAAGATAGGCACCCAGCTCGGCCTTGGGGTCAACCACCAGCCCGGCCGCCTGTTTGCCGTTGAAGCAACGGTCGGCAGCAAAGGCCAGCCGGCACAACGGTTTGATGCCGGATGTCGTCTTGCCCGAACCGGTTTCCCCCAGAAACAGAAGGTGTCGAAACAGGCTGGTCTCGTCCAGATCGCCCATCTGTATTGCATCCCACTCTGCACAGCGCAGCTTGTGTGTGTTCATCGCTATACCCCCGCTATCTGATCGATCAATCCGTAGGCGACTGCTTTTTCAGGCCTGATATACTCATCCCGGCCAAACGTGCGCAGATACCATTCCATCCTGCCAAACAGCCAGGCCTGCACCTGTGTGCGCTGCTGGGCGCCAGAAGTCGTCTTCAGGTGCTGCAGCAGGTGCTCGACCGATTCGTCGTCACCAACTGCCTTGACCTGCTTGCGGATACGGTCAGTCAGCAGCAGATACAGGTCGCGCCGCAGAATCAGCCGCTCCTCATCATTGCCGCAGGCCTCTATCCGCCTCAGCATCTGGGCAATGCGGGCACCGCCCAGTTTTTCGATCCGCTCCGCGCAAAAGCTGCGCTTCGGATCCGGCAGGCAACAGACCAGCTCCGTCAGGGTATCAAACTGCTCCAGCGGCAGCAGACCGCCGTACCTGTGCCTGAGCAGCTTCATGATCAGCCCGGCATCGGTCACACTCAGGTCCCAGCGCAGGTCATCCAGGCGGCTTACGGTCAGTGCCGCATTGCCACCGGAAACCCGCACGTTGTGATACAGGAGCATCGAATCGGGCAGGGCCCAGCGATGCCCCACGTCGCCGAAGCTGAGCATATACGCACCGGCGCTGCAGCAGCTGGTCAGGGCCATGGTCTCGATCACCACCCCCCGCTTCCGCCAGCTGGCCAGTTGGTTGATAAAATAATTGAGTGCTTTGGCCTCGCCGCCAGGCGAGTCGATCTCGATCCGCACCCGATCGTAAAAATAGTAGTTGATGGCGGTATCGATCTCGTCGCACAGACTAAAGATCCGATTGGCGTTCACATCCCCGGAAAACCTGACCACCGCGTGGTCAGGCCGGTAGATGACGGTCACCTTGTTTTCAACGAGTACCTGGTTCATAGGGCTCCCTTTGCTTTCTCTCACAATCTACACCTTGCGACGCATACAGCGGGCGCTTGCCCAAAAGGCCTCCGGCGGCTTGTGCTCCGGCCGTTGCCATCAGAGCCGCATCCCCGCGAACGTGCCGTCACCGCTTTCGCCAGCAGGCCACTGTAACAGCGCCCGCCAGTCGGTATGGCAGACCCCTGCCTGTTGCAGGGCACGTTGCCGCGCAATCAGCGGTAGTTTCTCAGTCAGACAGGGTATGGCCGACTGCGAATCGGTATCCCTCAGCGATAGCTCCAGCACCTGGCCGGTGCGGTACGGCAGCCTGTCCACCAGATAGCCGATGATCTCCCGAAACTGAACACCATAGCTGGTAAAACGGTCGCCGGGGTCAAACCACTGCCTGATGTTGCCGCGATACCGTACGGCCTCCGGCGCCTTGTCCAGCAGGCATCGCACCAGGTCCAGGCGCCCCATGTATGCCGCCGCCCGCACAGCGTCTGCCGGTATGCGTTGCCCGCACTGTGCGGCCTTTTCGACCAGATAGCCCAGCAGCCTGCCATTGCCGCTCACGACCGTTGCGGTCAGAAGCCTGTCAAGGTACGGAGCCAGATCAATGCGCGCCTGGCCATGCCTGGGCGCCTCATCCAGCAGGTAGCGCACCACCATCAGCCGGCCGCGGGCTACAGCAGCCAGCAAGGCGGCATTATCGCAATCCGTAATATCAACCCGCGAATCGGCATGGTGTGGGGCCGTTTCCACCAGATAGCGGATGATCTTGTGGTGCCCGTTGCTGGCCGCCTCAATGACGGCCCTGTTCTGTTGTGCCGCCAGATCAACCGGTGGCTGGACAAAAGCGGGCGCACGCTCGACCAGGTAGCGCACCACCGGCAGTCGGCCATTGGACGCAGCCAGAATCAGGGCCATATGGTCATCGGCGGTTATGGGGCAGCCCTGTTCCTCTACCAGCTGCCTGACCAGCCTCAGCGCCCCGCGGGCGCTGGCCTCGATCAAAAGCTGTGCATAACGCTCACTGGTCCATGCGATATCCATGGTGCCCCTCCTTACAGCTTGATCAGACAGGCAGTCTGGCGCCTTGCCTGCGTCTCGGCACAGCGTGCCATCACCTTGAAACGCTCGGCAAGGGACAAGCCGTACTCTTCCAGTCGGCGCATTGCCACCAGCTGCTGCACCAGCTCTTCATCACCCTGCTCACTTGCTGCTGTAAAGCTGACTGTCTCGCGTACCGTATCCATCGTTAGCTCCTTTCCGGTCTCGTTCGTAGGTTAGTAGCAATCATGCCTTGCCATCAGCTCGGCAACGCTGCATGGCACAAACATCTTGTCGCGCTCCACCCGCATGCAGCGCGCGTCGAAATCCTGCTGCAGGTCAGACAGGCTGAAGCTGCCGAAATCGGCGCCGTGGCTGCTGACCACGTACCCCATGAAGACGATATCGCCGTCATGCTGCTGGCTGCCCTCCAGCACGTACCAGCTCCAGTCGTCCCAGGGGGTGAAGAAACGCGCCAGCGCCTGCCGCTCCTCCAGCGGCACCTGTGGCATCGAATCCAGCGCCGGCAGCCTCTTCTGCATCGCCTTGGTTACCAGTTTCATCACTTTGCCCTCCTTTTGACAGCTGCCTTGGCCAGCCCTGACAGGCGATCTTGTTCCGCTTGCGAGCATTGCACCAGCAGATGGTTGTTAGCCGTGCTGCTGAGAAGATCCATCCGCACCACGCGCAGGCGCTCGGCGCGCTTCAAGTCGTCCGCGGTAAGCTGCCATCCGTTGGCGGCGGCGGCCTCGACGGAGCCATAGGCGGCCTTCCTCATCTGCACCACAACCTTTGTAGCCAGCAGCTCATCGATATCGGCCGAACCATCGGCAAGCCCTATGGCCAGCTGGGCAACATCATGCCCGCACTTCAGCAAGAACAGCTTGCCGGTACGTTTGCCTGCAACCACCTGGGGCTTCAGATACTGCTGGTGGAGTTCGCGGCCATCAACCACCTGCACAACAGACCGGTATGCGCTGAGAATTCTGGTGTACCGCGCCTCTGCGTTGTCCACCGGGATGTCACTGATCATCGGCACCAGTTCGCGGATCGGTGAGCTGCTGCGGGTGGCCTCGAGGTCTGACAGGTAGGTCGGAGATTTCATTGCCGTGTCCTTTCGCTCGTTGGAGATGCATACGAACTAATGCATGATGTGTGCCAAGCCTGGCTTGGCCTGTATCATACTGATATTAATGATAGAATTTTGCTGTTTGAGCTTGGCGGCGTAGCCATTGATCAATTTATGCTGTCTAAGTGTCTAATTCTGATTGTCATGTGGCCGCCATTGCCTTGCGTGGCCACGCCCATCGGCCAGCATGCCGCAGCCTTCGTTCTGCTGGGCAGCGTTGGGTGAGTAAGTACAAAAGAGAGCGGAAGAAGGTGTTGCAGGAGATGATCAGGCAGATTGCTTCTGAGCCGCTCCCGAATCCGCCAACTTTTGACGAACTCTTTTAGCCCAATCTGAAAAAAATCAACGATGGGCCCAGATCGTGCATTACTCTGGGGGCAGCACACACCCGGCCGACAATGCAGGTCGTGCACAGAATTGCAGGCATGGCCAATTGGGGGATTGGGGCGCAAAAAGGCCCCATGTGGTACATGGGGCCGAAGGGAGTTTTAAAAGCCGGCTGTCATATGGATACTATCTCTGTACACAATTAAACTTATGGAGCATCTGATGTACGATATTATAGCCATTTCAGGAAAAAGCGGATGTGGAAACACGACGGTATCAACCCTGGTTGCACAAAAGCTAAACTACAGATTGATTAATTACACTTTTCGTCAACTGGCAGACAAACACAATATGGGTTTTGTAGAGTTATTGGAAAAATCGAAAATGGATCCTCGATATGATAAAGAGCTGGATGATGAACAAATCAGACTGGCCGAATCAGGCAAATGTGTATTGGCCTCTCGTCTGGCAATTTGGTTATTAAGGGATACAGCATTTACGGTGTACTTAAATGCAGGTATTGAAAAAAGGATACAAAACATCAAGAAACGGGAAGATAGGTCGCTTGAATATCTATATAATTTTACAATGCAGCGGGATGATAATGATGCAAGACGCTATAAAGAGTTATACGGAATAGATATCAATGATTATGGTTTTGCAAATCTGGTCATTGAAACTGAAAACTTAACGGCAGATGAAGTTGTTGATAGCGTCATAAACGGGTTTAAGCTATGGAAAAAAGAAAAAGACAACTAATAGCAACCTCAAGCTGTTGCTTACTGCTCAAAAGCACCACAAACAACGTCAAAACATTTTGATCTGGCAGGCTCTCAGAATTAATTTCTGTATAAATCCACATGCAATCCGAAAACTCAATCAAAACAACTCAATTAGCAAGCAAGATTCACGGATTTGCACAACTTTATGCCCTGAAAAACCATAAGGACCCATACGCCAAACGTTGATTCGTTCAAACAAATCACTTTCAGAAGGGCTTTTTTCGGAATTACCAATATTAAACACATTACAGCCACACCGCATCAAATTATATGATATTTTATTAGCCATTGACGTGCCTAAATTAATGGTTTTGCCAAAAGTAATAACATTTTTATCTCTATGTTTGTCAAAAAACGTATCCAATATACAAATTATATTATTTACATTATTTTTTTCTCCATAAACAATTAAGTACTTTTTTCCATTGCATATATATGACATTCTTATTATATCTTGAATTATAACTCCACAATCAGCAGCAATTATACAATTTTTAAAGAAAACTTTTTTAAATGCAAAACTACTTACTTTTTTTACTTCAATATAATTATTAGTATAATTTGAATAAATCAAA
Source organism: Trichlorobacter sp. (assembly GCF_034008105.1). NCBI lineage: Bacteria > Pseudomonadati > Thermodesulfobacteriota > Desulfuromonadia > Geobacterales > Geobacteraceae > Trichlorobacter > Trichlorobacter sp. The sequence goes on along the minus strand of NZ_JAVEPN010000003.1, from coordinate 10,959 downwards.
TCTACATTCGGCTTGTAAGAGCACTGAGGATTTATTATCAGGATATCATCATATTTTTTTGGTATATAATCTATTTTATCGCATTTATATTCTTGCGAAAACTTGTGTTTATAACTAATTGGAGTTCTAACATAGGTATTTGTTTCATAATAATTTGCTACGTCTACAGGGTATTCGCTACAAATAAACAATTCTTTGTCTGAAAATTTAACAAAATCACCTACAAACTTGTTTTCGTAGCCTTGAACAGAGGCTGGATTTTGCTCAAGGTATTCACAAAGTTTACTTTTAAATTTTTCCATACTAGCCTCCATGTTTTATGATGATGATTCTTTGCCATACACCATCATTCAGGCCTGTAATTTCGGCATTTTTTTGACTACAGAACGCCGCTCTTCCCGCTATTTTAACCATCTTCAGGTGGTGTCCTCACCCTCTGCTGTTATTTGCCTGCCACGTTCATGCCTGGCTTGCCATGCAGTACCCACTCTTTGAAGTCTGTGGGCCAATAGGCATCCTGCTCGTCATTCGGCTCGTTTTTAAGGTGTGGCGCTGATCTGCCACGCAGATAGTACCTGAACGCCTCCTGCTCCTGGGGCGGCAGATTCCTGATGCGTCTGTGCGGCATCTCCACGTTCACCAGTTCATCGGTCGTGGTGTCATAGAGCCAGCAGCAAAAATCGTTGTTGGTGGTATCCAGGGTCACCAGGTGCGGCCTGCACAACGGTTCTTGTTCGGTGTGGCCGGTGATCTGCCGCAGATTCCGGGCAAGATTAGCAGACTCTCGCCGGGTGTCAAACCAGAAGATGCCGCCGCCCTTGCTGTAGGTGCCCCCTCGTTCGGTGCCGATCGCAAAGATCCCCTGCCTGCGGTCACCGGGCCGCGCCAGAAAATCCTCCATCTCAAGGTTAAACCGTTCGGCCAGCCGGTGCGGGTCGGTCTCACCCTTGGCCAGCCAGTCGCATACCCCGCCGTGGGTGCAAAGCCAGTCGTCGGCCACACAGGCAGCCATAAACCGCCGCTTGTTGGACTCGATCAGCTCCCGCAGGGCACTGGCATGCTCATTGCGGTAGCCGCTGCAGATAAAGGGGGGCTTATTGAGGTAGTGCAGGTCGTGGTTGCCCCACAGCAGCAGCGCATCGGAGGCCAGCAGCAGCTGCAGGCATGCCAGCTGACGCTCCAGCGGCTCGTAAAAACTGTCGCAGTAATCGCCCAGGGCGATATGGGGCTGATCCGGACGATAGGCCAGAAAGGCCTGCACTTTTTCCACGTTACCGTGAATGTCTCCGACAACAATAGCCATCAGTCTACTCCTCTCTGTCAGCGGCAGTCTGCAGCAGATCGCACACTGCCCCCAGCTGGGTATCAAATATCCAGGCCGTCTCCGGATCAAAGCAGCCAACCCTGACAAAATTCGGATTAACGAACCCCGGATTTTGATAGTGGTCGTGTGCCACCACCTGGCGTATGTCGCCGGGTGTAAGACGACCAATGCCTGCAAAATCAAAGGTGAAGATCGATTTGAAGCGGAACCCCTGGCTGTGGTCAGCCAGGTACTGCTGCCAGTCCGCACTGATCAGCTGTTCAAGCTCCTGCTCGGTGTGCCCCTGGGAGCTGTGCAGTCCTGCATGGCTGCAGAGCCAGCCATCCGCCAGGCAGACCGGTCTGAAACGGTCGATGGCCCCTTCCAGCAGCGGCTGCAGCAGGGCGGCATGTTCCTTTTCATAGCCGGGAAAGCGGAACAGCGGTGTGTTAAGATAGTGCAGGTCGTGGTTGCCCCACAGCAGCACCGTATCCGAGGCCATCAGCAGCTGCAGGCATGCCAGCTGGCGCTCCAGCGGCTCGAAAAAACTGTCGCAGTAATCGCCCAGGGCGATGTGGGGCTGGTCCGGACGATGGGCCAGAAAGGCCTGCACTTTTTCAAGATTGCCGTGGATATCGCCAATGATTATTGCCATGATTCCCCCCCGGTCTGCCAGTACTCCCTGGTCAGCACATTGCAGCAGGTCAGCTTGCCGTTGGGCTGGCAGACGCCCGAATCAACGTTGATACGCCCCTTGAAGGTGCCGGGGGGCTCATGTTCACTGGTATGGCCGTGCACCACCAACAGGTCGTCAGGCAGGCAGGATGAGCGGTGGAGGAACCGTTCGTCGATAAACAGCAGGTCCATTTCATCCTGCCAGTCGATCGGGTCGGTGGGCCAGATGCCGGCATGGACAAAGAAGTACCGCATGCCGTCGATCACCTCGAGGTGCGAGATGCGGGTGGCGCGCAGGAAGTCGAGGTGCTGCTGCGGCAGGCAGTCGGCCTGGTAGCCGATCTGCTCGAACAGGCATCCATGCTCATAGCTTTTGAGTGTGGCGCCGCCACCGTTGTACAGAAACCTTAATTGGTACATCTGCCCAGGATGACTGCAGCCCCAGTCGGAGGACTTGCTGAACAGATGGTAGCGCTCCTCAGGGGGGATATCGCGCACAAAGCCGATCTCGGCCACACGCTGGACCACCAGCAGCACATCCTCATGATCGCCCCGCAGGAAGACGGTGTTGGGAAAGCGGCGGCCAAAGTCGAGCAGATAGTCGATCACCCCCTTGCTGTCCGGGCCGCGATCGATGTAATCGCCGACAAAGACCACCCGGTCGCTGGCGGTTGGCTGCACCTGCTCCATCAGGGCGATCAGTTTGTCGGCATGGCCATGGATATCGCCTACCGCCAGCAGGCGCCCCTTGGCGGGATTGAAATCGGATTGTTGCATGAGATGTTCCTTGTCCCCGTTATGGTCGTTACGGCATGGCTGCTCTGCCTAGTACAGCTTCTGTGCCAACCGTCAGCGTCAGTCATAACATTGCGAAATCATGGCATAACGCTCGCTTCTGCCCGCAAGCTATCCATCCAGCCAATCAATTCATGACGACACAAGGCTTTAAAGCAATCAAATTATGATTGCGGCACACGGATACAGCCCCCTGCCTGCCAGCGAAACGGCCGTAACCAGCGGGCTGCAGGGGTTGACATGACGTTTGGCATGTTGCTTGACAAGCCTGCCAGCAGATTATTAACAGGAGGCGGAGAGATGACGGAAGATCAGGAGCAGCTGGCAGCCCCTAGAACTGAGCTGCAGCAACGTTTTCGTCGCTATTCTGAAGAGGCCCTAGCGGTTGCGCAGGCTCCGCGGTGATGGCTGGTCGACTGGTGCAGGCTGCAGTTCAGGCTCGGCAACGCCGCCGGCCGGCTTCAGTTTTTCCTTGAGCGTGTTGATGGCACACCCGAGCCGCTGAGCCAGCTCTTTCTGGCTGAGCGCCAGTGTAGCGGCCCGGGTCACATAGCGGTGCTGCAGCTCGGCAAGCGTTATCAGATCGTCGGCGCTGCGGATCACCGGCGCGATGCCATCAGGCTCGGCCAGGGCAGACACTGCCGATTGCTGGGCGAGCAGTTCATCCAGCATGGTCTTTAGGGGAATCGCCTGTGTTAAGGAGCGCTTTACCACGCCATACAGCTCCCGGACATTGCCGGGCCAGCAATAGCTGCTGATCAGCTGTTTGTTGTGCTCGATCTCGTCCCAGAATTGATCGATGTCACCCTGGGTGATCGGACGATGCTGCGGGCGATTTTCGTTGTCGTCCCAGAACGAGCGGATCTTGCCCTGCAGGTCGTCTGCCCGGTTGCGTGCGATAATGATCTTGTCGTGGTCGGGCAGTTCCCGCAAGGCCGGCATATGGATGACGCTCTCAGCCAGGCGGTGGTAGAGATCAGACCTGATATGTTCTTTGATCCTGTCAAGCTGGCCACCTGCAACGATCCGGCAGCTGGCGGTCTTTTTGACGCTGCTGCCCATGGTGTAGTATTCGCCGGACTGGATAAAACGCAGCAGCTTGGCCTGAAGCCGCCCGGAAAGCTCGGGCAACTCATCCAGAAACAGGGTGCCGCCGGCGGCCTCATCCACCAGCCCTTTGCGTGTTTCTATGGCGCCGGTAAAGGCGCCCTTTACATGGCCGAACAGCATCGATTCGGCCTGATCATCGTCAATGCCTGCGCAGTTCAGTTCGAGATACGGCTTGTCACGCTTTAATCCCAGTTCGTGCAGGAAATAGGCGGCCATCTCCTTGCCGGTGCCGGTCTCGCCGATAATCAGTACGTTCTGCTCCGTCCGCGCCAGACAGGCGATGGTCTTCTTCAGCTCCTCAATGACCTGTGTGCGGCCGGCAATGGCCGGATAGCCCTTGGCGCTATAGCGTGCGAGCAGGGCCTGCGTCGTCTTTGCCGGGAGCCGCCCCTGAATTTTGTCAGCTGCGTCCGGCACGGGAGGGAGCGTGAGGTCGGCTGACGTTGTGCGCAAAAGCTCGCTCAGGGTGTCCCGCAGGATCGCTCCGGGCTGATCCTGCCGCATGTAGAGCTGACGCATGCGGTACTCTATCCATGCCGCCCGCTTGTGGGAGTCATCCATCTTCTCCCAAAAACCCTTCATCACCGGACTGGTCCGCTCCGCGCGGTAGGCCGCCATCTCCCTGAACGCAAGCCCCAGTTGGCTGCAGAGGGATTGGGGGCTTGTCGTGCCAGGTTTGGCAGCCGTGGCCCCGCACCAGTAAATCTCACATCCCTTGGCCTTCAGCGTCTGCAAGGCAGCCGTAATCCTGGCCGCCTGGTTTGTGCTGACAAAGGGGAATGCCAGCAACAGCCTTGCGGCAGGTGCTGAAGCAGCCGCTAGCGCATCCAGTACGGTGACAAGGCTGTCCGGCTGGCTATATTCGTCATCATGGTAGCGAACCCAGCGCACCTCCGAGGCGCCGCTGTCGGCCAACTCACCAGCCGTTACCGTAAGCTCGCGGCACAGTTGCTCCATGCCCATGATGCAGCGGGTGCTTGATTCCGTCAAAACGACCAGCTTCCGTGGTGCGCGCTTGCCAGACATGTGATCACCTCGTCAATTAATGACTGCGTTAGCGTCATTACCTGACAGCAAATCAACCGTCTGTCAAGCATGCTTCACCTGCGACATGACTCAGGCGGGCCGCGCTACATGATGATGCAGCGTTCTACCTGGGCCTGCTCGAGCAGTGCCATGCAATCGGGGCAGATGGTGTCATGGCCAAACAGCAGCAGAGTGCCACCATGGGCATGCTGACCGGCTGCCTGCACTGCCATCGCCTCGGCATGCCCCTGTTGCCCGCAGACTGAACGACACAGGCCCCAATCCTCGCCGCGCGCATAGCCGGACTGCGCCCTGCGCGGGCAGACGGGCTGCGGATGCTCAACCCCGTTGGTGCCCAGATACAGCTCACCGTTCAGCCCAACCAGTACGGCAACCACATGCCTGCCTTTGCAACGAGAATACTCCGTACGAGCTAATACCTGCATCATGGTCTCCCCATCCTTTGAACTTGCTGCCATCAGGCATTGTTCAAGATGCAGGCCAAGCTGCCAGCTGCACGGCAACAGCCCACCCGGCAAGGCTTTATGGGCGGCAGTCCCCACACACAGCAAGCCCACCCGCCATCAACCATCAAAATATGCATGCCATCACTTAATTTTTGATGTCTGTCGGTCCATCCAGCAGGTGCCGACCCGGCCATCCATGTACAGCAAAGCCGTAACATCATGATTTTAAGCGCTTTTTTCGCTCCAGGCCTATTGGCACAGATCATGAAAAAGCGTTGCCACTGGTGCTGTCCTGGAAGGCCACCACACCGGTCAGGCACCAACCGTTGGTTGGTCAGCACCAGCTTTTTTAAACCAGCAGGATATGGCGGAAAGAGCAGCAAGCCCCGTATCCTTACTGACCAGCTGATCCCGGGGAGATACCACCAGCAATGCAACCTGGAGCTTTTATCAAATCATGCGAGATCGGTATGCGGATTCGGAACTTCCGCCAGCGAGCCGGCCTGAGCCAGGAAAAACTGGCTGAACTGGTGGGGGTGACCACCCAGCAGATACAGAAGTACGAATACGCCAAGACCCGCCTCTCAACCGACCGGATCCAGCTGATCGCCCAGGCCTTGCAGGTGCATGTGGCGGCCTTTTTTCATGAGCGGAGCGAGGGGCTGGCACTAAATGAAGCGGAGGCCGATGTTATCCAGGCATTGCGGAAGATTCAGGACAGACAGCTGCACAGCAGCATCAAGCTGATCCTGGACAGATTGGCGGCTGATTGACCGAACGCGCTGGCGTTCCAGTACCTCACAGGAGGATCACAGATGAGTAGAGAGAAAGGCAGGCACCAATGAAAACATTATTCGCAAAACTGGTAGCTATCGCGGTTCTGGCTGGCAGTATGGTCATGCAATCGGGCTGCGCAGCCATCCAGCACCGCAACCTGGAAACCAACATCCAGATGCAGCAGACGATCTTTCTGGACCCGGACAAGCTGGACAACCGCCCCGTGTATGTGCGGGTGACCAACCAGACCGGCAAGTCTGATCTGAATTTCGACAACCTTCTGGTGCAGAAGCTTAAGGCAAAAGGGGTGCGGGTAACGAAAAACCCCAAGGAGGCCGGACTGCGGATCCTGGCCAACTTCGTCTACCTCGACAAGGCCAAGGAGGGCATGACCACTGATGGGGCGATTGCCGGTGGCGTTGGCGGGGTTTTTGTCGGCGGGGCAGCAACAAATACCTACGCGGGAGCAGGACTGGGCGGGTTGGCTGGCGCCGGCATCGGAGCCCTTGCCGGCTCACTGGTGCAGGTTGACACCTGGTTTGGCATTGTCGATATCCAGGTTGAAGAACCCCTGAAGGGCGCTGCGACCAGAAAGATCCGCTCCGGAACGGACCAGAGCCTTCGGACCATGTCGGCAAGCGGACAGCGCAATACGCGCGGCAGCTCTGTCTCGATCGGCACACAAGGTTCCAGCGAAGATGCCAGCATGGAATATTCTGAAACCACAAACCACAACCGCCTCCGGACGCGGATCGTGGCCGAAGCAAAGCAGACCAACATCAACATTGCAGAGGCGACGCAGGCGATCAAAGAACAGCTGGCTGATGCAATCGCGAACTTCATGTAGCGCGACGCTAGCACGCGCTGTTCAGAACCGGTATCTTACCATGGTTACCGTGGAGCCAGGCAAACTGGCTCCACGGTAAAGAATAGACAGCAAAAAAGGAAGACTGTGTATCGACGTTACAGGTCCACATCCTCGGCAACCGTATCCCAGTCAAGCGCCTGGATCTGTTCCACCACCAGCGGATCGATCGGCATGGCGAAGCCGTCCTGAAACCACAGCAGCATCAACTGTGAAAGCATATAGACATCGCCATTGATCGGCTTGGACTCAAACAGCGCCCTGCAGCAGACCGAGCCGATCGAGACCGGTTCCGGGTAAATTATTCCCGCGCGACGGGAAACATCGGGCTCCTCAGACTGTGACAGCGTGCGCAGTCTCTGCAGCTCAACCTCCGCTATGCCCAGTGGCCGCAACCTGGGCTCGAGCACAACGATCCTGCGATCAGGGTATCGATCTTGGGCCCACGTGAGGTGCAGATTCACGGTCCGTTGGTAGTCCGGCCCGTAGGGTATCCCTTCCAGCACATAGGAGTAGGCCAACCCCTGGTAGATCGTCTGCATGTTGATCACCCTGCCGCTGTTGAGGGTGATTCTCGGGCCTGTGTAGAAATACTCGCTGAGTGTTGCCATGGTCCCACCTCCTGGTTGTGTATGCTGGCCTTTGCATCGGTGGCCGAACAGATTCCACCGGTATGGCAAGCATACTAACAGACCTTACCCATATGGCGTCATAGGTTACAGGTTATTGTCTCAGGCGGACAGCTACACGCAAGATAGAAGATGTAACGGGGCGTTCAGAGGGGGCAGAGGGAAACTTATTTCAGCAGATCAGCCTTGACAGTCTCATCAATAAAGCTCTCCTCAATCGCCTCGCGCGCCCAGGCTTCCTTGCACTGGGCCAGTACCCGCGCAGCACCTTCGGCCACGGCCGGCACATTGCTCCAGAGGGCATTGCGGATCGAGCGCAGTTCGTTCAGATCGGCCCTGCGGCCATCGGCCAGTTCTCGGCAGTTCTGGCACAAAAGCGCCAGCGAATCCATGTCGGGCGACAGATCAGGCTGGTAGTCCCACAGGCGCAAGTCGTCCTTGGACTCGCACCACTCGCACTTGAAGCCGGCCCGCTTGCCGACGGACTTGCCAAAGCTCTGCAGCTCTTCCTGTCGTTCCTTGTTTGCCTGGTATCCCTTGGCCATGGTCCCCTCAGAAAAACGTGATGGTTTGTTGCGGGCAGGTGCCCGGTTTGCTCACCTGTTGTTGAGAATATCAATGGCCTCATGGGCGATAAAAGTCCGGTTGCGCTGCTGCTTCTGCGGATTAGTGAGGATTCCCAGTTCTTCCAGCCTGGCCAGGGCGTTATTGGCAGCCGGGAAGGAGATACCGAGCTCCGCTTCTACCTGTCGAGCAGTAACGACTGGCCTGCCGATCAGAAGCTGCGGCAGTTTATAGAGCGCCGCATCGGATCTGACTTTCAATGCTGATATACGTGCTTCCCATTGCCGCAGCAGGTTGTCCAGGGCATTGGCCGTCTGAATCGATTCCTTGACGGACTCTTCGACTGCCGTGGCGAAGAACTGCACCCATGGTTGCCATTCTTCCCGCAACTGCACCCCGGCCAATCGATCGTAGTACTCCTGCTGATAGTTTTTCAGGTACCCGGCAATGTAGACCGGCAGGTAGCCTTCCGCCGCCAGCATGATCGGCAGCAACAGGCGGCCGACACGGCCATTGCCATCCACGAACGGGTGAATCGTCTCAAACTGGGCATGGGCGATCGCCATTCGAACAACGATCGGAACTTCAAACATATCCTCTTCTGCTGGCACCTCCCGCAGAAATGCGATCAGCTCTTGCATGCAGCCCGCTACATGCTCAGGAGTGGGTGGCACGAAGCGGGCATGGTAAATCTTTGTGCCGCCAATCCAATTCTGGATATCTCGATACTCACCCGCCTTCCCGCGATAATCGGTGCCATGCATCAGTGTGCGATGCAGTTCCTTGATCAGCGCCTCATCAACGGCTGAAGGTCCACGATCTTTGACCTCCTTCAGACCGACTTCAAGCGCCCTGACATAATTCAGGGTCACCAGCACGTCTGCCGGCAGACCGTCATCACTGCCAGTAGCCTCATAGGTAAAAAGCTGATGCATGTCCGAGCTTGTCCCTTCGATCTGGCTGCTTCGTACAGCCTCACGCCGGTCAAAGGTCCTGGTGACAAGGTTCGGATTCGGCAGTCGTGCCGTGGCCAGCCTGAGTTCCCCCAGCGCCTCGTGGGCATGAATGACTTCCTTTGTAATGCCTTTCGAGGAAATGAATCGTGGGGGAGCCGGCGGGATGACTGCAAACGCACCAGAATGCGTCGGTACCGGAATGAGTTGCTGTTGTCTGGCCGGGCTGAGATCGCTCTTCTTCACAGGATTATCCTTTAATAGTCGAACAGCTTGTTAAAGGATAAGGCTTTAGTCGTTAACAATCAAGCGTATTGTTAAAGGATAGCTTTTGTATGCTGCTGACTTGCGCTGCAGTGAAAGATCATTTGTTAACAGCCTGCCGCAACAGGGTGCTGGGCTTGAAGGTCAGCACCTTGCGGGCCGCGATGGTGATCGCCTCGCCGGTCTGGGGATTGCGGCCGCGCCGGGCATCCTTTTGTTTGACTTCAAAGCTACCGAAGCCGGAAACCTTGATGGACTCGCCTGCCTCCAGGGATTCCTTCATGATGGCAAAGACCGATTCCAGCATCTCAGCGGAATCTTTCTTTGAAAGGCCAGTGGTGGAGTGGATGTGATCTGCGATGTCTGCTTTGGTCACGGTAATTCTGCTTTCATAGGGTTTATTGGTCGGCAGGGGTTGAAGTTAGCGAGGGTCTACAGCAATTAAGTATCATGTCCCCGGAACTCCTCCGGAACTCTACAATATACATTATGCCGATGCTAGCGTCTGTAGGCTTGGGCCGCGATGGTGCGGCACTGTTGATCAAGCTGGTGTGAGATCCGTTGTATCTGCTCCGAGGTAAGCGTTATCCCTGTATTCCTTGAGCAAAGAAATTGTGGGTTTTTACCGTTGAAAATCAGGCAGCCTTTGCCCTTGAGTTCAATATACCAGCCTGGCAGGGCCAGTACCGGCATTGCGGCAACCGATTCTCCTGTAGCTTTCGTAAGCCAGTCTGAAAGCCAAACTGCTTGACGTTTGGCTTGGTCTAACGGTTCTTTTTCTCGCCAGGTTGGAAACTGTAATACCTGGCCATCATAGATCACCTTGGCATCATCCTGACCTCTGCCGCGATCCGGCTTCGGACGCCCCTTTGTTTCAATGGCAAAAACACCATTTGTACCAACCACGACATGGTCGATATTGAAGTTGTCGGCCGGTACATCGTGGAAAACGCGATACCCGTCCAGCATCAATTGGTTCAGTTCCTGGCCTACGGCGCGTTCGCAATCAAGGCCCAATTGTTCTTTATGTCTCTGTATAAAAGCCTTGTTCAATTGAAATCCGTAATATGCAACAAAGCCAACTGCAAGCATAAGAAATACTACTGGTGATGCCTGAGTTTGAGCAACATAACGTGTTGATAGATACATTGAATAGCAAAGTAAGGGTATGAAGCCAGTAAATGCAACATACTGGTCAATGTCACTACTCAGATTTTCAATCCTCTCACTGATAGATTCACCGGGAGCACGCAGCATTTGAAATGTCAGCGGGTTTCTCCTGTTTTTCCTTTGGCGCCGAATCCAGACAACAATACCTACAGGCACACAGATTGATAAAAAGAAAAGAGCTGTCGGGATAAGCTGAATAAGTAGTGTATTCATTGGGTTCCGTTCTTTTTTATTGGCTCTTCGTCGAAATGAGTGGGTAGCCGTGGTATAGTCGGTCATCTCATTTTGGAGGTGCCCGTCACATGCAACCCGAACAGCTCTTTGGTATGGCCCTTGGCATCGTCTCTCCCTGGGAAGTAAA
>NZ_JAVEPN010000028.1:0-10102 GCF_034008105.1 Trichlorobacter sp. | reverse complement strand
ATTCATGACTACCCGAAGCATCAAAGGTTTTGGCAATCGAAGCAGGTACATTAGTATAAACGTTGTACATACTAGCAAACGCATCACTTCCATTGTTATAACCATAAGGAATGGTACCAATCATTTGATCATCGCCAGTTTTTATACTTACAATATTACGTACTAAACCTTTGAAAACACCAGCAATGACTCCGTTCCGTTGCCAAGTCCAATCGGCACAAACAGAGATATTTTCCGCTTCAAATAAAGAATCTTCCACGACAGATAAATTACCAACTTCACCCGCTAGTAAACCGCTCCAGCCGACACTAGCATCAACTTGGCCGACTAAATGAATGTTGCGAACAAGACCGCGGGCCATGATCCGGAATAAACCGGCATTGACATTGGTTGCTGCACTATGAACTTTAAAATTGCTAACTGTATAGCCCATACCATCAATTAGACCATTAAAGGTAACATTAGCGGCAACACCATCGTGGGCATAGCCACCTAAATCAAGATTTGCTCCTAATTCATATCGATTAGTATTATTAGCAACTGACAACATATCGATAAATTCGCTTGGCTCATCAATCAATTGATATAAGCTGGCATTCTTTGTGATTTCCATACTCTTTTCAGCAACTACGCTTTCGCTTCCACAAGTCACTTCGACTTTGAAGTCATGCATACCGGCATAGTTAACTACATACTGTTTGGTATTTACTCCCCAAGGAGCTTCACCTTCAAAAGCAGCAAAAGCATTGTTATTTGGCCAATCGAAAACGCAATCATCAATTGTCATACCCGTTGGTAAATCAGTGACTTCAACCGTTAAACGATAAGCACCAGTTCCCTCAACAATTGTATTTTTGACAATTAAAGGATCATTGAAATCTGAAATAATAATTTCCGCTTGCATTCCAACTGGTTCTTCCGAAGAAGATACTGGTTCGCTTGAGGTTTCACTTGAAACTTCACTTGAAGTCTCACTTGACTCCGGCTCAATGGATGATTCATCCTCTGAATCAATTTCACTGGAATCATCTGGCAAAGATTCAGAAATACTATCTGATGGATCGATACTTTCTGAACTCGTTGCACTTGATGTGCCACCACACGAACCGAGACTTAAACCAAGAAGCAAAAATAACGCATAAGTCAATCTTTTCTTCATAAACTTTCTTTCTCCTTTTTTGATTATTAATTGAGATATGTAATCTCTAATTACCCTTTTAAACCACCAACCGAAGTGTTTTCCATTATTGTTTTACTAAAAACAGAAAACAAAGTAATTATTGGAATAATGACAAACACAATCGTCGCGAAAAGCATCGTAAATCTTTGATTAGCACCACCAATAAGACTATCAGTCAAATATTTTAAACCGACCGCAATCGTTGGCTTACGCGGTAGGTAGATTGATGGTGTAAGATAATCATTCCATAAACCAATAAGTTGAATAATTGAAATAGCAATGATTGGTCCTTTTGCCATCGGAATGATGATTTTAAAGAAAATACGAAAATCACTCGCCCCATCAATTCTTGCCGCTTCAACATAAGTCCAACTTAAATTTTTAAAGTAACTATATAGCAATAAAAAATTCATGCCAAAACCACCGCTATATAGGAATATACAACCGATAATTGTGTCAGTTAAACCTAAGGCGCGCATTAGTTGTATCTGACTTGGTAAAGCTCCAACAATTGGAATAATCAGCGAGAAAACAACAACACTAAAAATCAAATTTCGACCTGGAAAACGGTATTTAGCAACAACATAGGCCGCACTACTACTGGTAAAGACTGTCACAATCGTGCCCCCACCAGCAACGATAAGACTCATTCCTAGCATCTGAAAAATTGTAAAATTCCTTGTTGCAGGATTGCGGTATGTAAAAGCATCTAGATAATTTTGCAATGTCCATTGCTCAGGCAAACCCATGAAATCTGTAGCAAATTGGCTATGTGGCTTAAATGAATTCATTAATACCCAGGCAAATGGAAACAAAAAAGATATAGTAAATAATGTAAAAATGATAAACATGATGATAAATAATGACTTTGTCCAACCACTACGACGATAGAGAATATCGTGTTTTAAAACATAACGATCTTCATCACGTTTAGCGCGTTTTTGTGCGATTTTTTGTTGAAACCATTTCTTTATATGTAATTGCATATTAAAACTCCACATCCCCATATGCTTTGTTTAAAAGATGGCGAACAAGCAAAATAATCGGTGCTCCAATGATCGAACAAAAAAGACCTAGTGTTGCTGGTTCATTAAGTCCTGCACCACCACTTGCTTGATAAATATGTAAACCAATTGTCATCGTGTCATATTGACCTTGGGTGATAAACATTGGTTGCATAAAAACATTAAAAACAGACATCATTCCTAAAATGAATAAAGTTGTAATCGTTGGCCAAGTTAAGGGAATAATAACCTTAAAAAATTCGCGCATTGGTTTCACACCATCCATTTTGCACGACTCTAAAATTTCCCGCGGTACCCGACTCATACCTGCTGTAAGCAAGATGACGTTATAACCAATGCCTGCCCATATACAAAATAGCCAAACCATCCAGCGGGCCCCTTGATCTATAAACAAGTTAGCAACATTGATATTTAAGGCATTGAGCATTGGCGAAAGAATTCCTTGGTTCGAAAAAATGCCATAACGATAGACAATCGTTAAAATAATCAATGGAAGAATGCTCGGAATAAAAAATATGATTTTAAAGAAACCATTCCCACGTATTTTTTTGAAAATAAAATATGAGAAAAATAAAGAAATTGGTAATGTCACAAGACAAGAAATGACAAAGTAGGCAAGACTTGCTAGAAACATTGATTGGGTTGATTCCATTTTAAACGAGAGAAATAGTGTTTCATAATTGAAAAACAATTCATTCAACGCGAGAAATTCAAGTTTTCCACGAACTGGCCATTGAAATGTTAATAAGATGGAATTGATATTCACACCAAACCACATCAAAAGAAAATGACCAACTGGATAAAAGAGCATCACGAAAATAAAAATTGTTGTTCCAGTTAGGAATTTCTTTTTCGAATTTGGTTTTGCTGTGAGAGTTCCCTCCATAACTTCCCCTTAATTCAAGTTTATCTAAGACCGGCGTTTCTTAACCAAACTGGCCAACCCACTTCTGCACGATTATACATATCAGCACCAATAATCGAAGCTGTATTATTTGTTGGTTGCGCACAAGCGCTTGCATAAAAATATGTGTTTTCTAACCACGGCATGACACTATTGACATTCCAGTAAGTAATTGGGTTAGCGCTTGATAGATGGAAATTATTTCCTTCAGTTAATTTTTCACGAATTGATTTGATATAAGTATCACTTTCTTCAAGCGCACTCAAATCGACATCGTTATAATCAAATGCTAAGAAGGCGCCTTCGGCTTTTTCAACAAAGGTTACACAAGCTTCTTCTGTTGCCATATAAGCAAGGAAATCCATTGCGACATCTTTATTAGGTGTGTTTTCTGGGATAATCATTGAATCTCCGAAACCAACCATGTAATTAACTTCGATGCTCGAAGCAGTGGCTTTTGGTGTCTTCATCATTGCAATGTCAAAATCTAATTCGCGCCCAATTGCATTTTCAATTTCGTATTTTGCCCAATGTCCATAAGGAATCATCGCGGCTTGACCATTTGCAAATTGTGCTTGTGCGGTTGCTAGTTGATTACCATAAGAATCCGCGGTTGAATAATTTGAATGCAGGGCGATAAGGTCATACCACATATCATAAGCATCCATAAATTCCTTGTAATAGGTAGTCGGGTTATACATCTCAAAACCATCGGAATATCCACCAGTTGGACCTTTGTATTCGATAACTTGATTAACTTTTTCAAGGCCAGCGAGTTGGGCCCACCATTCAAAAACTAAGTAATCCCAATAATATTGTCGATCCGATCCACTCCAGGCAAATGGAACTACATAATCGCGTGTTCCAGGAATTTCAATTTGCGCTGATACTATTGTTTGGGCAAGCGCTAATAATTCGGCATATGTTGTGGGAATGCTCCACCCATTTTCTACAAACATATCAATGTTATAAACAAGACCACCGGCTCCTTGCGTATATGGGACTTTATAATAATGTTCGTCACCATTTTCACCTTCGCCAATTGAGAGTTCAGCGCCCCCAGTCACGACATGTTCTGCAAATGTTGCGTCAGTTCCTTCAACATCGCGTGCATATAAATCATCCAAATCAGCTAATAAACCCCGGGCCGCAAAATTCCGCCAATTAATGTCATGCGACATATAAATGTCGTAATCCGATTGATTTTCCAATTGGTCTTCTAAACGATCAAGAATCGATTGGTCAGCCTCGGCATAAACTTTTACACCAGTTTTTTCCTCATACTGAGCAGCTAGTGTATTAATCCACTCGGTACCATAACCGCCGTCATAAACACAAATGTATAATTCCTGTTGCGGCGTATCCCCGGAAGTAGATGTTCCACTAATTGGGTTACTATCGCTTAAATTTTCACCACAACCCGCTAATAAAAGCGCACAAAAAGACGCAACTGTGGCGCAAAGCGTAAATGAAGATGCTTTTTTCACACTATTTCTCCTTATTATAATTTGGAAATGATTTTTACGAAATCGTTTTCCTAACTTCTGGCTTTATTATAAAATGTTAACGAAAACATGTCAATCACAACTTTATTGTTGCAAGCGATTAATCTTATTAAATCTTGAATATTTATTTCAAAAATGGTATTTTAATGATATAGGAAACCGATTTCTAAGTAAACGAGGAAATGAACATGCAAAAGCAAAAACCGTGGTTATTATTGTTGATTATGACTTTAGTTTCTAGTTGTGGCACAAGTTCTAGTGGTACGACACTCGATAACTCAGTATCGGATAATACCGAATCATCTTCTATTTTATCAAGTGAACCAAACGTTGATGAATACTACGGAACAATTGAAGATCGTGTGCTTTTTTCTGATTACCAAGGTCTTGATTTCATTGAGCGATTTGATGATGGATTAAGCGATGATATATGGTATACACTTGATGGGGCTTGGCACACAACTGTTGTTGGCGCACCTCATAATGGGGTAAATAAACGCAATATTTTTTACACTAGTGATGGAGAAACTGACTATTTAGCAATTAAAGGTCGCGGATTTTATAATCGTGAAGATCCATTAATTATTGGTAAGCCCGAAGGTGGCGTTATTATTACCAAAAACCATTTAACCCCTGGTCGTTATGAAATATTAATGGCGGCATTGCCCCGTGAAGGAGCAGTTACCGCAATGTGGACATACTGTACGACAACTGGTAATGAAGTGACAAGTCAAAATGAAATCGATATTGAAATCGGTGGCACAACCGGCCCTAGTCAATTTGAATCATTCTGGGCAACTTCCTGGACAAAAAGAGAAACAAAGCAAACGGAAACAGTTGATGTATCTGATTTGTTTTTTCTCAACGATGGTCAAATTCATAAATATACATTTGATTGGTACACTGACTATCAAGGCAGTGGAGTCCGCCGTGTAGATTGGTTTGTTGACGAAAAATATGTTGTATCTGTTGATGGAAATGTTGTCCCTGAATATGATATGCCACTTTGGATTGGAGTATGGTTCCCACCGCTATGGCCTGGAAATCCAAGTTTTGAAGAGGACTATGTTTTAATTGAAGAAATATCATTCCGTGCATTTGAAAATTCACAATATCATGAGACTTGCCGCTCCCAGCCGGGTTACACAAAAACACTTCCTTCTGAATCAAATATTCAAACAATATCATATGAAGACATCCGCAATTTAAATAAATTAAGTAATGCTGATTTTGAAACATTACAGACAGCTGAACGTGATAATAGTTATTTTGGATGGAAGGTTGATAACGCCTCAAAAGGAACCGTTTCACTTACTGCTGATGCAAAGACAGGAACAAATGCATTTATGCTAACTGCTGGGCCTGAGACTGAAGCAACTTATGATGGCCAGTACATAAAACAAACTATTTCTAATGTTTTTGTTGGTTATCGTTATCAATTTTCAATCGACGCTAAATTACTTGATGCCGCTTCCAGTGGCAATATCGAAATTTATTATCGCGATATAACCGGACGATCAATTAATCGAATCAATCTCCCAGTAGAAAGTCAAAATTATACAACTTATGAGTATGATATTGTAATGCCGGAAAATAGCTATAGTCTAGAAATTGATATTACAAGTGAAAAAGGAAGCGTTATTTATGATAACGCCTCTCTTGTTTTTCTTGGACTTGCTAATTAAATTTTAACCGGCCCAGTTGTTTCACCTAATATTAATTGACCTTTGATTTCCACGAGTTCGAAGGTCATTTTTTTCTTTTGCATATATGAAATTAAACGAATTGCTAAAACCTCACCAATTTTAACTGTATCTTGTTTAACAGTTGTAAGGCGCGGAACAATCATTTGGCCAACATTAATACCATCAAACCCCGTAACTGAAATGTCTTCAGGCACTCGATATCCTTTTTCTCTTAACAACCGCATGCCTTCAATCGCGCTATAATCGTCAGGGAACATAATCGCCGTTGGTTCTTTTGCCCGCGATAAAACGCTGTCGAGCGCGCGGCTAATCGAATCAAAATCCACATAACGAGAAGCCACAATCATTGAAGGCTGATAATCAATATTATGTTTTGCAAGCGCATCTTTGAAACCGGTAATTCGCCGTTGTGTCAATGGACTATCTTCACCAGTAATATAAACAATATTTTTGTGTCCAAAATAAATAATATGTTCAGTTAATTCGAACATTTTTTGTTCATTATCTGATGTGACGCCACTCATTACGCGACCTAAGTAATCGAAACCAATCCGTGGAATGTTACTCTCCACTACTTCTTTCATTTCGCCAAACTCCATATCACCAAATAAAAGCACGCCATCAACGTTGCGTGAAACACAGTTTTTATAGAAACTTTCTTCAATGCCATTAACCGTACGGCCAATAAAAAGCAAGTCATACCCTTTTGAGTTCATTGTTTGTTGAAAAGAATCAAGAATATCGGTAAAGAGCATATGTTTAAATGGTGAAATATGCGTACCAAAATACGCAAGTACACCAACATTATTCAATGAGCCCTTGGAAAGAAATTTTGCGCTACTATTTGGAATATAATCCATTTCTTTCATTACTTGGCGAACTTTTTCTTTTGTCGACTCGGGAATGTTTGAATAATTATTAATTACTTTTGAAACTGTTGAAGGTGAAACGTTGCACCTTTTTGCGACATCATAGATGGTAATCATGTATTTTTTGCTCTCTATTGGGTTATATATATCGATGTAATTGAATCGCTCTCAATATAGCACATCATATTTTGATTAGCAAAATCAATAACTATCTTTTCTTGGTTGCCATTGTTAATAACTACTAACACAATTGAATTATCGGGGTTTTGATAAGCACATAGTTCA
The DNA here is from genome assembly GCF_034008105.1 of Trichlorobacter sp. Classification (NCBI taxonomy): domain Bacteria; kingdom Pseudomonadati; phylum Thermodesulfobacteriota; class Desulfuromonadia; order Geobacterales; family Geobacteraceae; genus Trichlorobacter; species Trichlorobacter sp. The sequence continues at coordinate 2,628 of NZ_JAVEPN010000028.1, read as the reverse complement.
AGATTCGGACTGCTAGTGGATACGCTAATTCTCTGCGCATTTACTTGAATAAAATGTGCAAAATGTTTAAGCGCAAAATAACTAGGATTATAAATTAATATTTGCTTATCAGTATCGTACATTAATGGGGCTTCACAGAAATTACCAACATGATTTGGTCCACCGGAACTATCAAGTAGAATATTCCAATCAATAAAGCCTTGACTACCTGCTAAAATATCCTTTAAATAATTGCGCGCATATCTTAATGCGTGAGAATAAAGACCAACAGCGTTTTTTGGGTGTTGATAGTGGAGCAATTCAACACATCCTTCAGTAAAAAGAACTACCTTATTAGGATAATTTTGTTTAACTTTTGCAATTGCCTGATGAATTCCTTGGTCATACCAATGATAGGCAATGCCAGCAAAAATCTCGTCTTCTTTAAATAATACTCGTGCCCGCGTAACCATCTTGTCGCGATTATGATCCCAACCAAACAATGAAATATGCTTAAGTTGAGCCTTATCCAGGCAATTACGCAAAATTTTCGCTAAGCGCAATTCCTCAGGACCAGTGAAAATGCACGATTCCCAGACTTGCGTAGCTAATGGTTCGTTTTGAATAGTAAGCATTGTAACTCGGATATTTTCTTTAATTAAATCAGATAGAAAACGAGTTAAATATTCAGCATATGCTTGATAATACTTTCTAAGCAATTTACCGCCATGAGTGCGAAGATGATTTGATTTATAAATTGCCGGTGGCGACCAGCTCGATGCCATCAATGTAATTTTTTTATAATTCAATACTGAATGGACCAATGGCAATAAATATTGTTTAATTGGTTGTAACGAAAAATCACTTTGATCAACGCTACTTATAAAATCATAACTTTCTAAAGAGAAATCGCATGAAGCAATCGGAATCCGCCCGAGACTATAGTTTAGACCGTTTTGCCCGTATAAAGCATCTAAAACCTCTTGTTTAAGTGCTCGTGGTAGCTGCGCGTAGACATAGGCCGCACTATCGGTCAAAGCTCCGCCAAAACCTATGTGAAATTGATGTTTTTTACTAAAATCAATAGAGACATTGGGTCGTTCCATCGTTAAAAGGGGAACCATTTCTTGAAAAAATGTTTTAGGGCTTGTCGAAAAAATTTGTATTTTCATTTTTGAGTCCCCTCCGATAAATATTTCTAAATTGTTTTTGATTAATGAACTTATCGTACAAATCATAACTATATGCTGTAAAAACAATCGGCGAAAACGAGAAATAAAATAATCCGGCTACCCCGAGTGAAGACCATTGAATGATAGAAATAGGAACAAATTCGTAAATAATAAACGGAAGAAAACATATAAGAATAATAACTAGGTTTAATCCGAGTTTTCCGAAAGAGAAGCGTATGCTATTCATGATCAATGATTTAATCGCCGATTGATAAATTATTATATGCGTTTGCATATAGCCAAATATAATCATAAAAACAAAGAAAATGAACCAATTTAGCGCTAGTAACACTCCATCAATTTCGCTAGAAAATAGTGGGTTAGTCAATATCCAAAACTGATTTAGTTCGCACAGAAAATATAGGATGCCAATGAAAAAATATATAATCAAAAATTGCCGATAATATTTACGAATTCCACTAATCAAATCATTCCCGGGTGATGCTCCATGAACATGGATTAAACGATGTGCAAAATAAAAAGCTCCAGCCATACCAAGTCCTAATATCATTATTCCTGGAATAAATGGGCCGTAAATAAATACAAAAATTGCTAAATTGTTGATGGCTTTTTCTGCAAAGTTTACATAGACAATCCAGACCAATATCGGAATTGAGAAACAAAATATGAAAATGCTTAAAGTAATTACATCAAAATATCTTTCACGAACAATTTCAATTACTTGTTGAAAGCGATTTTTTGGTAACTCACGTTCATGCTTATTTTGATTCATAACTGATACCTTTGAAAGAAAAATTGTGCGGCATCGATTGCCAAACTGCTGAGTGAAGCGCTGTTGTATTGTCCGAAGTTGACGCTATTTGAATTAAATAATAAATAATAATCACTTATTGCATCTTCTTCTTTGGCAAATTGACAAAAGTTTTCAATGCCGATTGTTTGATTATAAATATCGTCAGTTTGATCATAAATTTTAATACCGTAGTTTTCTTCTCCATAAGTATAGAATTTCGGACTAATATCTAAGTTATCCAAAATGTTATCGATTAAACCATTAGAAATCTTTATAAAAGAATATGTAATTGCTTCAGCCATATCAACTAAGTCAATATCGCGCAATATAAGAAAATCGGCTTCAGTACCAAAACGCTCATATTGATTTGCCATATCTGAGTTATATATGCTCATCGTGTACACACGAACTTCTAATAGTCCTTTATTTTTTAAATGAATCCGCAAATCGTTTTCAAAATTTTCATCAATCAATGCTTCTGCTTCAACAAAAAACGATATTTTTTCATTTTTAGCAGGTGCCGTAATTGCATAAATCATCCAATACCATGTCGCAAAAAGCGCAATAACAGAAACTAAAATAAGCATTCCATAATAATGCATAAAGTTGCTAATCCGCTTGATAGATAAGATATTATGCATCTTGTGCCTCTACATTTTCAAC
>NZ_JAVEPN010000027.1:0-11540 GCF_034008105.1 Trichlorobacter sp. | reverse complement strand
CATTCCAGAGTAAAGCTATTTCATCGCTTCCATTATCATAAATACTGGCTGCGACTTTTTGTTCAATTTCCATCCAAGCGGAAGCACTATGCATTTGCAAGGTTTGGAGGGCATTAACCATCCAATAGGCGCCGACCAGTTCATTTGGATAATCATCATTTTTAATCATGTTGGCATTAAAATTACTAAGGGCGGCACTTGGATCAATTAATGCTTGGATTGCCCACATATTGGAATACCACGTATTAGGAGCTCCTCCAACGGCTTGTAAATATTTTTGATAAATGCTAGTCAATTTGTTGCGATCAGCCGTGCCTAATGCATAAGAGGAAAGATATTCTCCAGTTGGTAACCAATGAATACCATAAATAAATGTTGGATTTGCACCAAACCAGGTAGCATAATCCGTTTTCGCACCCCAAATCATTCCCGCGACCGAAGCATTAGCAGCGTATTCTGCTTTCCAATTATCATTATCATAATTAAACCAATATTGTTTAATTGAATAAAGTTCGGTTGTATAACCATAGATTGCGGCATCAATCAAACTGTTGTTTCCGAGAGCTAAGCCAAAGAAGTATCCGGCTGCCCAAGAATTAAGTGCTTCTCCTGAAGATTCTTGATTGTTACCATCAGCAAATGACCCATATCCATGGGCCCAAGAATGGCCGGCCCAACCATCGAATGAACGTAAAAATGGGGCAAATTTATCTGTTGAATTGTAATTCATATAATCTTTTAATAGTAAGGCAACTATCGCGTGATACTGATTAAAGAAATCTTGATCAAACATCGATAATACACTAGCGGCATAAACAAGATAACCATGGGTAAAATGGTGATCTGTTAATTCCGATGCAGTGCCGAAATCATTATTCGAGTAATAAAGCGAATTCCATGTTTGATTGTAATATAAATAGCGATCTTCACTATTGGTTTCATCATAGGTAAACCAGTCAATTAAACGAGTTTTCAATTTGTTAATAAAACTCGCTTTATGCGTTGTTTCACCAATTTGCGCGGCAATGATTAGCCCTTGAGAAAGGGGATATAAAGCCTTTGCATTCCAATATGGTCCGGGCGCATCAATAAAGTTTTTGCCGCCTTCCTCGTAATAATCAAGAATTTCCGTTCCTTGATCAAGATGAGCGAGATAACTAACTACATCAGCTTCATTAAAAGCGGCATTCGTCGGTAAAGTATAGCTTGGGAGAATCCCACGGAAATTAAGTTCAGTGGTAAATCGATCACCAAGCATCATTTTTAGTGTTCCGCGTATTGTTCGTGTTTGATAACTAGTTAATGTTGCATCACTAACTTTATATTGATGAGGCAATAAGGCTAAGACACCCGTGTTAACATCACTAGTACGCATGTATTGCACATTATTTTCAAAAAAGGTTGTTACTGAACTTTGCTCTCGATCAACTGTGTAATCAATATTTGAAGCCGCCATAAAAGCATAGCCGTTTTGATGATAAAAAGACGCCTCGGTTAAATTATTAATAGCAGCGACAGAAACATAATTACCAGATCCTAAGTCCATCGTTATTGTATCGAGATAGCCAGCTGGATGAACAGAGTTGGAGAGTGTGAATGTTGTGCTATCCGGCGCATTAACCACAAAATAGCGGTCTTCATACGTAGCACCGCCAACAATATTTGGTAAAGAGGTAATATAGCCAATATGCCTTTTCACCATTTTCACAATTATCGCATTACCAGTATATGAACTAGTTACAGGTGTGCCATCAAGAGTAAAATATTGATAGTTGTCAACACCACGGTTATCAACTAACAATCGAATATCATTTTTGTTTTTATATTCCGTAAAGACATAAGGACTTCCTTGTGTATATGTAATAATCATTTCATCTTCCGATGAATTTAGATTACGCATCGCTACTTTAACGTTATTATCAGAATAATCAATCACTTTGGAAATGGAGGTTGTTGCTAAAGTACCAGCTTTTAATTTTAAATCTTGGTAGTGTGGAGTGAATTGGGCCATCGTTGGATAGTCACCGATATCCCAATATTGAACAAATCCTTCACCGCGATTAGTGATTTCGACTCCGTAGTTACCGATAGATGAGCGTAACGGATTTAAGAAGATGCCATTTCCCGCACCATAATTTTCACTAATAAGCGTCGTCCACCAACCATTTGTGGGCACGGGTTTATCCAATAAATCCGCTTCTAAATAAGCAGGTTGCTTGGGATGAGCGATATCTGAAGCATTACCTGAGCGATAACTACCGCTATCAACAGCGATTTTTGTTTGTGAGTTAATTATCTTGCTCGATGTCGGTGGCACATATGTGCCATTTTGCACAACGACATTGCGAGTTATATTTTGTGTTTCACCCGCATACTCAATACGGTAATTAAGTGTGTAATTACCAAGTGTTCCATAATCTACTGAACCGATTATATCAACAAAGCGGGTAATATCAATTCCCGTAGTTGAATAAATTTTTACTCCTTTTAATGGATTAAAATAATGACCAACAATGACAATTGCTGGCTCGAGTCCTTGAATTTCACCAATAGAACCTGGTTCGACCGGATCTTCGGAGCTCGGGTCTTCGCTTGTTGAAGGGATACTATATTCGGAACTACTAATTTCTTCAGAGTTTGAAGTTTCACTACTCGTTTCTGAACTCGCTGGTTCAGATGTTGTTGTACTAGTTGATTCTTCGGTTGAAAGCGATCCACTTGATTCACTTTCGCTAATCGATGAATCCGAAACCGTTATGGATTCACTTTCCGATGAAATAGTGGAACTGCCATCACCACAACCAGTAACTAGCGTTAACAAAACGCTTGATAAAACAATTAGTTTACTTTTTTTCATCATGCTTTTTATCCTCCTGCATTTTTTCGATACTTAATCCACTTTCTATATCAAAAAGATGAATTTTATCCATATCAAAACATAGATTAATTTGATCACCTTCAAAGATATCTTTTCCTGCGGGAATTTTAGCGATAATTGGTTCATTATCAAAATCCGCGTGGGCATAATATTCATTACCAAGTAATTCAGCTAGTTTGATTTCCACCGCTAATGGTTTGGATAATTCTTTGGCTAATGTTGGATAACCTTCTTGAATAATATCTTCTGGGCGAATTCCAAAATGCATAGTGTGTGTGTGCTGCGCTGAATAAATATAATCATGCATTTCAACAATTTTCGCTGGTAATTTTATACTATGGCCATTATTAAAAACAATTGTTCCTTCTTTGTAGGTCACTGTTAAAACATTCATCGCGGGTGAGCCAATAAACTTGGAAACAAAAACATTGGCTGGATGATCATATATCTCTTTCGGTGTTCCGACTTGTTGAATACGCCCATCTTTCATAACAACAATACGCGTTGCCATCGTCATCGCTTCGGTTTGATCGTGCGTAACATAAATCGTTGTTGAACCAAGCTGCCGATGTAACTTCACTAATTCACTCCGCATTTGAACGCGAAGTTTAGCGTCGAGGTTGGATAGCGGTTCATCCATAAGAAAAACTTTGGCTTTCCGTACAATCGCCCGTCCTAATGCGACCCGTTGCATTTGTCCACCAGATAATGCCCGTGGCCGCCGTTCCAGATACGGTTCAATTTCCAATATTTTTGCCGCTTGTTTAATGCGTTCATCAATTTCATCACGGGGAACATGACGGGTTTCAAGACCAAAAGCTAAATTTTTATATACTGTCATGTGAGGATATAAGGCATAAGACTGAAAAACCATTGATACCTCGCGGTCTTTAGGTTCAAGATTATTAGCAAAAACACCATCAATGTATAATTCGCCAGAAGTAATATCTTCTAATCCGGCTATCATCCGTAATGTTGTTGATTTACCACAACCGGAAGGTCCAACAAAAACGACAAATTCACGCTCAAAAATATCTAAACTAAAATCATAAACCGCTTGAACGCCATGTGCATAAATTTTATTGGCTTGCACTAAAGAAATAAAAGGTTGGCGCTCTTCCAGCGTGTTTTTTTTCGAAACTTTTTCTTCATTCATATCGATTCCTCCATTACTCGGCTTGATAAATACGGACATATTCAATTAGCATTTCTGCAAATTCAAAATCATCTGGTGGTAAGACGCCTCCTGAAAAATTACCACCAACGGCCATATTTAATAAAATATGAAAATCTTGATCAAATGGTGCATAAGGATTATCCGTTTCATTAGCAGTGGAAGAAAACCACTGTTCTTCAGTAATTGTCATAAAATTAAAATCATCAACATACCAGCGCATTTCCGTTTCTTCCCATTCTAATGCGTAGGTATGGTAATCACTAATTGTGTCATCCCGTAAAATGCGGTTTCTACTTATATATTGATGTGGAGCACCAAAATGTAAAGCGCCGCTTGTAATATCATATTCGCGTCCGCGATTTTCCATGATGTCGATTTCGCCGCTATATGGCCATCCACCATAAAAATTATCTTCAGGTAGCATCCAAAATGCCGGCCACATACCATCAACTTCAGGCAAAGACATACGGGCTTCAATTCGTCCATAAGTAGTGGAAATTTTCCCAGCGGTACGAATTCTTGCAGAAGTATATTGATAGCCCCCTACTTGTTCTCGAGCAGCGGTAATGACAAGTTTACCATCTCTAATAGTGGCATTTTCTCGTTTGTACCATTGGGCTTCATTATTTCCCCAATTAACTATGCCGTAATCGGCTCCATTGCCAAACATGTAACTCCAATTGTTCGTATCAAGACTAGCGGTGGTAAATTCATCTTCCCAAAGCAAACTAAAACCTGCCCGTTCTTTATCATCACTTGTTGGGACGCTAGAAGTCGAATCATCGATAATGCTACCTTCGGTTGATGTGTTATCAAGTTGTGACGTTGCTGATGAAATGTCCTCTTCTGAGTTGATTGAAGCAAAAGCGAAATCGCAACTTGCAAGAACTAATAATGTTAGCGGTAAAAATAATAATTTCTTTTTCATTTTGAAGTACTCCTTATTATTGCTTTTATATTTGAAATTTTTCCTTGCCGAATCGCTAGTGCTAATGAACCTGTGATTTCTGCATAATCGCAATTATTAACTTGATAGGTAATCTTATACGGTTGATAACAATTCAAACGTTCTGGATTTTCATACGTGATTTGAACATTACCAAAAAGAGTGAATTGAACTTGATTATTTTCATCAAAAAACTCATTGCTTAAAACTGGTTGAAGATTAAACTTCAAAACGCCGCTATCTTCAATAAAAATGTGATCACCAGCAAACATCCGAATATATATATCGAGCATTTCGGCATTAGCGCCAGTTAACCGCGCAAAAAATCCTTGACCATGAAAACTCCGATCAGGATTACATGTCGGAACAATAAAGGAACTGTTTTCAATTGGATTACGTCCATAAACGGCCGGATCCATAAACATTACTAAATTCGTTTTTATCTCTTTGTAAAAATCTTCATATAATCCAGCACGCAACAATCCGAGTAAATATTTGTAACTCATATGTAAGAAATTACATTCGCGTTCTAACCATCCCTTAGTAAAAGCACGCACGCGCCCAATTTCAAAGGAAGCGTGAGTTAAATCAACAGATGTTTTATAGAAATGTAAATGGTGATCATATAAATCACTCGCCTGAATTCTTTGATGATCATCATGCCACAATAGTTGATCATGGAGTTTATAGGCGCGTGCGCTTGCCTCTAAAAATGCGGGAATTGGTAATATTTCGAAACTTTTGACTCTTACTGTCGGATAACCTAGATGATTAGTGTGACCAGTTAATTCAAAATCTTTGACTTGGTAACTAAGATAACTTGGAAGTATTCCGTCACCAATAATTTTTGCTTTTTGCAAACCTTTATTCAAGACATTTTCAAAGGAATTCAGAACTTTAACAAGTTCATCTAGTCTAACTAGTTCATATGTTCCTTGAATTCCATCTTGAACATATAAACGGAAGTTTTCGCGAGCTTCCGCAACAAAGTTCCAATAAGTAAATTGATCAATTTCACCGACAAAAAGGGCTTCTAAATAGGTTTTTACACGTTTTAAAAGATTAAATTGTTCGGTAAACATGGTAATTGAGCGATCCGCATATTTATAAAATAAATCGCGTGTAATTCTTAGTAAGCGTAAGAGCTCAACGGTTTCGGAAACGCCACTTGAGAATAATCCAGGCAGTCCGTTCATCGCATCATTCCAACCAGGTTTTTCCGCTTCCATTTCGATACCAATTCCAGATGAATCAAGCGTAGCAAACTTAATGAGTACAAGGTTAAATAACTTGCTAGCTAATGTCGTTTGCACAATATTTCCATTTACATCCTTTAACCAATCCGTGGTGGTCAGTGTGGTCTCTTGGTGTACAGCTTTTCTCTTGGCTTTATTTAAATCGATGGCTCCATATTGCCGCACACGACCATCAGGCAAGAGAACATATTTTTCAGCGCGAGGTTCAATGTAAATTGGTGAATAAAAATATCGATAATCAGATTTAAATAATAATGTTTCCATCTCATCGGGATAAATGCTGACATAGTTTTCAATCAAGTCAACATTATACGTCCAATGATCAATCCAATAACCTTCGGCAAAATTCGCTGCATACTCTTGTTTTGAAGCGCTCAAAATTTTACTGAAAAGGTCATGCGTATCACCATTAAAACATTTTTTGTACTGCATCATTAATGTAAAAAGTTCACTCGGCTCATACCGTTTCGTTAAGGCGATAATTTTGCTTTTAAGGGGCTCTTTACATGTGTCAAGTAGATGAAAGTCAAAACTATCATTAATACAAAATACTGGTGGGCAAATGTTCAATGGATTATGACCGTCAATTTGAATCAATGAAAAGAATTGATGAATGTTATAGTCTTTAACAAATGGGTAAAAAAACAAGTCATTCCTTCGATTTTGATTGACATCACGGAAATTTCCTGGACCGCTTGAATAGTAGCGATTAGGGATTTGAAAAGCATTGTAATCCCGTTCCATATCTCCGTGTTTACGGGAATAAATATAATATACTTTCCCCCCATTCAAGTCGTTAAGAACCGTCGGAAAGCCACCGCGCAAACCATTGTCGAGGAAGGTTTGCTTAATGTATTTATCAAACAAGGGAAGACCGGTTTTGCTGGTCGCAGGTTTGATTAACTGGTCAATTAATTTTTCGCTTTCTTCAATCATGGATTCGATACTAGCGGGAAGCAGATGATCAACAACATCATTAAAGGCCGAAAGACTATCAAAAGAGCCAAACAATGAATAAAAAGTATAGGTGGCACCGGGCGCTAGCATAATTTCATTATGAGAAAATGCACAAGGCATTTTGTTTTCAATTTGTTGGGGTTGCTGAGCAAAATCAGCATACGTGAGATTTTGAAATTGGTCAGGGTGTAATAAAGCTAGATTGTGACCAAATACATTTCGAATATCAACGATATTGGCCAAACGTTGGCCGTTTTGATCAAAACTAAGATAACCATTGCCATTTTCAATGAGTGATACCATCGGATTGTCGCTTGTTGAGGTTTTAAATTTGATAAAAGGAGCTCTTTGATCCATGTTATGAACTTCACAATAAGCGGCCATTAAGGAAACAAGTTCTTTGTAAACGTTATTGGAAAGACCATAAGGAAATATAATCGGTAATCCATCGACAAATGCATAATTCCGCGATACATCAGTTATATTAGTAATTTCAACTTTACGAATAAGGGCACTATACGAAGCATGAGGAACACTTGAGTAGGTAATCTTGATTGTAAAATAAGGGCTGGTTTCCACAATAGAAAAATTCGCCTGATTAATAAACATTGTTTGTGTCACTTGTGGCTGAAAAAACGGACTAAATATTTGATTATCGACTTTAATAAACGTCCGAAAGGATTTAAGGGGAATATTCTGATAGGCTAAAGTCGCTGAATCAAATGGGGTAATCGGTGTTTCGCGATTATTGACACCAAATCCACCAAGACATTGACCAACATTGGCAAAAAACGCCCACAAAGGTCGGCCATCTTCGCCAGCAATTGCTGGTAAAAAACTCGAAAACGTTTTGGCGTTTTGATAATCTTCAAGCACGAAAGTTTTATCTTTATAATAATATTTGACCATCAAAATCTACTCCCTTTTCAATAAATAAGGGAAGGGACAATCCTCGTCAGGGTCAGTCCCTTCCGCTAGTTGTGTAGTTTTTAGCTAAAAACTAATCTTATCAACACGTATAAGTAATTGTCAGACTCGTAATCTCGATTGGTGCTCCGCCATTTGAACCACCATTCCAAGCGTGATTAAAATAAGTATTAGTACATCCGACAACAGTATCAGTGATGGTTCCGCCATTAGTAGTTATTTGGCCACCAGCAAAGTCACCCCCATAAGCATTCAGTGAAACACCTACAATTGTTCCGCCAGTATAAACTTCATTCCATGTCGCGGAAATTTTTCTTAAAGTCTTAAAACCATTGGCATTAAGACTACCGGCGCCATCACGTGGCGTTTCCATATTATTCCAACGAATATGACCACCATTTGTCGCCTTATATAAATATGTATCTGATGATGTTCCAAAAGTAATACCGCTCATACCATTATCGGCAGCAAAATAGATTTTATAGCCGAAGGCCGATGGCAAGTACCAACCATAAGAATCTTGCTGCGCATCACCAGCTGTATAAGTAACGACATATTCGCCGGTTGATAACTGACTAACAAGCTCCGCGTTAGCAGGTGATCCATATTCATAATCAATGACATAGAGTGATCCTGCTACGATAAGTAAAGTCGCAAGCGCAATAATTGAAGATTTCTTTTTAAGCATATTTTTATTACCTCCTTTCCTATAAATTTTTTAACACGAACGTCTTCGTGTTTAGAAAAGCAAAATTAGTTCTATTCAGCTAAAGTGAAATGAATAATTGGTGATTGAAGTTCTGGATCATAACCGTCAACGATTTCCCAAATGTTTGGATCGTAATCGGCATATAAACTTGCTTGTTGGAGTTCTTCCATTGTTTTTGTCCCAGAATTAGTTACACTTCCCATATCGGTTACGCCGCTTTTTGGCTTAAGCGAAGTAAGATGGGTCTGTGTGAAGTTAATCAGACGAGCTGTACTTTCATACGGGGTAATTGTGTATCCAAGAGCAAAACTATTTTCAATTAAACCCCATGTTTTACCAGCAAAGGCATACATACCATTGGAACGACTGCCATTGCTATCGATTTCTTTGGTGCCAGTATCAACTGGATTTTCACCATTTTCATCGTAACTCATTAATGGACGATCAACATTGGCAAATTGCCACCACGGATCAGTGTTATTCGGATCAGCAGAGTGATCCCAACCATTCCCCACTTTACCGACATAGTCATCGCTATAATCCATAAAAGTGTTTGGTAACGTAATGTCACCCGACCCCATTAAAGTGACGGTATTACGAATAATGCCACTAGCGGCTACGATGCCAACAACACCACCGGCATTGCAATCGTTATCATAGAAATGGGTTCCCATTTGGACTTTCGAATTAGTTACTAAGCAGTTTTCAATTAGGCCAGAGTTATTGCCGGCAATCACGCCAGCAATGGTTCTTGCCCGAACACGAATACTATCAAAATGCACATTACGAACAATACCGCTACTTCCGATAATTTGAAATAAACCGATGTTGTTTCCACTTTGATGAGCCGGATCAGTAAACATCGAGTCACCATAGTAAGCATCTTCGGAACTTGTCGTACTCGAAGCATAGTAGACACGTGCATTACTTACAGTATGTCCATTGCCTTCGAGAATGCCGTGGAAATATTCGTTATTGATATTTGTTTCATCATAGAAATAGCCTAAAGGTTGGAAGTAAGCGATAGTGCCTAAATCAATATCGTTTCCTAAGACATAGATACCCGTTAAATTATTATTGATATCTTGAAATTCTTGCGCGGTTTTAATTACTTTGGTAGCAAAAATAGCGGGAACATTTTCCAGCGATTGATCGGCTAGAGTAAGTTCAAGATCTTTTTCACCACTGCCGATTTGCGATAAGAAACTTCCAGCAAGGGTCAAAACACCTTCGTTATAAGCGAATTCTGTGTCTAATGCCCGGACCCGACCGGAGCGAACACCGCTAATTTCTTGGTCGAGTTCAACACGAACAGAAACGTTATATGGCGCTTCGGCTCCTAAATCATAAATAAGCTTGTCTTCATAGATTTCTTCGCCGGGTTGAGGGGCTAATTCATCTATCGTCGAAGTGAGATTTGATCCATCACCTGAGGTTAACGAATCTTGACTAAGGTTACTATCCCCGTTACAACCACTTAAAGCTAATAAAGCTGCTAGACCTAAAATAATAGTAAATTTCGTTTTCATATAATCTCCTTTTTATACAACGAGTGTGATATTAGTATTGGAAGTCGAAAACATAATCGCGCTACCATCGCTACCAGCAAATGAATAAGAACAATTAGTGATATCGACTGTGCCATCGTTTTGACAAATCGGATAGAGGGTGTTGCATTGACTATTATTGATAATAAAACTCACATGGCAATCAACAAATGTGCCACTGGTTCCGACTAAGGTAACTCCACCAAAAGTGTTTTGTGCCCCATCAATTGTGACGGTAATTTGGCAGTTACTAATAAGACCATTATTTTGATAGGCAATTGTCCCAAATCCGGAACCTGTATGATTGAGTTCAAAATTAACATTGCGCACTTCGGCTGTTGCACCGAGAATATTAAATAACCCTTGGCTTGTTTTATAATTGGAAATGGTATGTCCTTGACCTTCAAAAATACCGCTATATTCGCCGGCCATGCCAAATCCACGTAGGGTATTATCACCAACGATATCTGCGGTTAAAACGGCATTTTTCGTTGTATTAGCGGCTGATCCATCGAAGAAAGCGATAAATTCCGCATAAGTGGAAATTTCAACAGCGTCAGTTGGTATTTCATAACTACCTTCCTCAATGACGTTAAACGTTAATTCGCTTGATTCATAATCGACACCGCCAATTGTCGCAACAATCTTAACCGTAATCGTTCCAAGAGCGACACCGGTCACATTGAATTTATTTGCTTCGACGCTATCTTGGACAATTGTTGCCACGCTAGCATAACCTTCAGAAGCGACAAACGACCAAGTGGGAACTTCTTCCGAATTCTTTAAAGTAGCGGTAACTGTTGCTACTTCCGCAACAAGAATCGAAGATTTAGAGACACTTGCTTCGACCTCTGGTCCCATCGTTAAAGCTGTTTCACCAAAATGGGCAAGGTGAGGCATCGCCCCGTCAGCTAATGTCCAAATGGCGGGATCGAGAGCAAAGTCCGTACTGGTAGAACTTGAAAAATCACCAAAGTCACTAAATACTTCAACACCCTCGCTACCAATCATGCCCCATTCATGACTACCCGAAGCATCAAAGGTTTTGGCAATCGAAGCAGGTACATTAGTATAAACGTTGTACATACTAGCAAACGCATCACTTCCATTGTTATAACCATAAGGAATGGTACCAATCATTTG